>CAXTFS010000045.1:0-4870 GCA_964243395.1 uncultured Acidobacteriaceae bacterium
AGCCAGGAGCTAACGGCTAAGAGCTAACAACGAGAACTGACAACTCCAAACTCCCAACTTAAAAGAACCGCACCACCAACCCCACGCCGGCCTCCTGCAGGCTGACCTTGCCGGCTCCAACCGCACCCACCTGCCCCGCGCCGTACTCACCGCGTAGATCCACGTGCGGAAAGATCGTGAAGTCCAAACCGCCCTGCACCTGGTAGGCGAACGTGCCTGTCTCGTCCGGGTTCACCCCGTAGTTCGTCCCGACCCCACCGACCTCGCCCTGCACGTAGGGCTTGAGTGATACAAGCGGCAGCTTCAGCGCCAGTCGAAGGCCGGCCAGGCCACCATGCAGTTTGTTGCCGTAGCTGCTGCTGCTGTTCGATCCGCCGTTGTCCTGGAAGTAGCGTGCATCCGCACCCAGCTTCAAAGGCCCCAGCCGCACGAAGTCGTCATACACCCCAACCGTGGCCCCATAGGATGAGAAGCTGTTGCTCTGGCTCACGGACGAGCCCTGCGACGCATTCGTCGATCCCAAAAACCCGCCCGACCCCATTCCGTACACGGCAAACTGCGCATGGGCTGTGGCGACACCAGCGACAGAAAAAAAGGGCAGCAGGACAAAGCAAACAGGACGCAACATAAACGATGGATCTCCCAGTGGTTCTCTGGATAAAGACGCCACTGGAGACAAGAAGTCGCCCTCCCCGCCGTTGTCGCAAACGGTCCCTCTGTCCGCACCTGGGCTCTTGACACAGCCGGTACACTCAACGGCGAGACAGTCTCAAAGACTTGGTGCGGACTTGGTGCGGCCATGGGGCTCCCGTCGCGGAGGAAACGGTCTGCAAAGCCTGGTCAGCGATGGAGAAGCACAGGACCCTAACTCGTGTTCCTGCAAGACTTTGAAACAAAAGTACGGGGGGGGGGCAGGGGTACCCGTCCTACAGCACGCGACTGTGTTTATAGCCCGCCGTCGTCAGCGCCGCCAGCAGCTCTTCCACCTGCTCACGCCCCCGCGTCTCCATGGTGATATCGATCGCCGTATCGCCCAGGTTGACGCCGTAATACGCGCGGTTGTGCAACGTATCCACGATGTTGGCTCCATGTGCGGAGATGATCTGCGTCAGGTCCGCCAGTGCGCCCGGACGGTCCAGCAGATGAATCCGCAGCCGCATGCGCCGCCCATCCTGCACCAGGCCACGCTCGATGATTCGGCTTAACAACGTCACATCGATATTGCCGCCGCACACCAGCACCGCCACCCGTGTGAACGCCGGCAGGCTGGTGCGCCGTTGCAGCACCGCCGCCAGCGCTGCGGCGCCGGCGCCTTCGGCCAGGGTCTTCTCGCGCTCCAACAGCGTCAGGATTGCGCTGGCAATCTCGTCCTCGTCCACCGTGACGATCTCGTCCACATAGCGCTGCACCAGCGGAAACGTGGTGTCGCCCGCACGGCGCACCGCGATGCCGTCGGCGATGGTCATGGCGGGCTCCAGCGTGACGACATGCCCCTCGCGCACCGCGCGCTGCATCGACGGCAGCCGCGACGTCTGCACGCCGATCACGCGTACCTCCGGCCGCAGCGCCTTCAGCGCACAAGCCATGCCGCCGATCAATCCGCCGCCACCGATCGGCACCACCACGGCCTCGAGATTCTCAATCTGCTCCAGCAACTCAAGCGCGATCGTGCCCTGCCCAGCCATCACCAGCGCGTCGTCGAACGGATGGATGAACACCATACCTTCCGCCTCGCAACGCCGCGTCGCCTCCTCGCACGCCTCGTCGTAGTTGGCCCCGTGCAGGATCACCTCCGCGCCGAAGCCGCGCGTGGCCTGCACCTTTACCAGCGGTGTCGCCAGCGGCATCACGATGACGGACCGAATGCCGCGCCGCGTCGCGTGGTACGCCACGCCCTGTGCATGGTTGCCGGCCGACGCTGCGACGACGCCGCGCGCTGCCTGCTCCGGGGTAAGGGTCGCGATGCGGTTCAGCGCACCTCGCTCCTTGAACGAGCCCGTCATCTGCAGGTTTTCGAGCTTCAGAAAAATGCTCTGTCCGGTCATGCGCGACAACATCTCAGAGCGCGCACACGGGGTGCGATACACGTAGTCGCGGATCCGCTCATGCGCGACCTGGATGTCGGTCAACGTGAGGGTGGGCGTAATGGTGGCAGGAGCAGAGGCCATGCGCTAAGGATAGACTCCGCACTTCTACCGTTGCGTTTCCAGAAAACGGATGGTGGAGTCCGCCACCTCATCCACAATGCGTCTCCAGAGCGAAGTGACCACCGTGACGCGTGTTCTGACGTGCTGTGCAGCGGCTACGAGACCTTGTCGGCCGAAGCGAGTCGCACCGCCTCCTCGCAGAGCGAAGAGATCCCGCGGAGGTTGGCAAGCAGAGCTTCCGGCAAACCGAAGCGTGTCTGCAGATAACCGATCGAGTTGTAGGAGAGCCAGACCGTGCCGCTCGTATCCTGCCAGGCAAGCGCCTTCAGCGGCAGGTCGATCGCGATTGCAGGGACGGCAATCATCAGCGGCGTACCCGCAGCCGGATTGCCAAAGATCAGCAGTTGCGTCGGCGGCATCGTGAGACCAGCTTTGGCTGCGTCGCCACTATGGTCGACCCGCGCGACAATCGTCAGGCCATGCCGCACCACGATCTGTTCGAGCCGCGCCATGGTCTCCGGTACGGTGTGCGGGCTCTGCAGATGGACGAGCCCGGCTTCCTCTTTGGCAATCATTCACGCACCTCCTCAGGCTTCCGCAGCAGGTGGATGGATGGTACGCCACGGCGCTTGCACGGCGTTGGTCAAAAACAGACAGGCTCTCGTCTGCCAAGCCGCCCTTATGCAAAGGGGGAAATTACTTCGCCGGAGCGCTCGCACGCCACTTCTCCGTGAGTGGCTTGTCCGCGAGCGCCTTGATGAACAGCCCACCCACAACACTGCGTGCCTGGAAGGCAATTTGCTTGCCGGTCTTCGTGTCATACCAGTCGGTTAAAGGCACGCGGCTGGTCGTCTCATTCGCCCACAGGTACATTGGATCCACGATCGCGTTAAAGCCCGCAGGCGAATCAGCCAGCGTCGCCGTCCACATCGACCAGTCCAGCTTCGTGTAGTCGGCACGGCTATCCAGCGGCAGACCGTAGCGGTTCAGCTTCGTCTGGTAAAACGTGATCTCCGCATCGCGCACACTCTTCGGAAACAGGTTGTAGTCAAGCACCTTGTCCCAGACGAGGTTGTACTTCTGACTCCATGTGCCCGGGCTATTAAAGGCCAACTTGTAATGGTCGCCTTCGCGCGCAAGGTCGATCCACTGCCTGGCCTTTTCGTGTGCGTCATGACTGTACCTGGTGGCCTCGGCATTGTGATGCAGCAGGCGTGCCAGGTCTGCATAGGCTTCCATCGCGTCGATGGCCTTAATGGAGAGGTTCGCATTGTGCGCGACATGCCCCGCAAAGTCATCCGTGGTGAGCTGGTTCTCCGGATCGAGTCCATGCTGTTCGAGATACGCGGCCCACTGCGTCAGCAGCGGCCAGAAGCGCTCTGCGAGCGCAGCGTTGCCTTCCGCACGTGCCACCGCATCGACGAGGATCAACAGGTTGCCTGTTTCCTCCACGGGCATCTGGTCTTCCTCGGTCTTTTCCCCACCGCCATACTCCTGCCCATTAGCCAGCGGGTACTGGCCAAGGTCATGTGGCGCAAACGGGAAGTGCCAACGATCCGGCATGGCGGCATACTGCAGCACGGGCAGCAACTGTGCTTCGAGCAGCCGTGGATTGAAGAAAAGGAACAATGGCGCCGAGGGATAGAGCACATCCACCGTGGCCATGTCGCCGTTCGAGAAGTTCTCCTTGGCAAACAACATCGGCTGGCCGTTCTCATCGGCCACCAGGATGTGCGCGGCGATGGATTGCCGATACGCCAGCGTGCAAAGCCAAGCATAGTGCTCACCCGCAGCGTGCGTCAGGTCCGCTGTCAGTTGTTCATCGAAGGTTTTGCCACGCGCATCCAGCGCGGTGTACTCATGCGCAGCCTCATCGAGCATGGTGGCAACAGGCTTGCCGCTGCGCTGCCAGAAGGGCCGCAGATTGCGGTTGAGGTACTGCGCGGCGAAACCCTCGGTATACGCAACCATCAGATGGCGCGTGACGGGTTGCGCGCCGACCGCACCCAATGGCAACACCGCCGCCATCTCCGGAACGAAGCGGTTCAGCGGGGCGGGGCCATCCATGTCATCGGCCTGCGGCAGGCGGCCGGTCTTGAGGAAGCTCTGATCCGGATGGACGCTGACGGTACTCGTCGAAGCTTCATCATCCGGCAGGACAAGATGAAAATAGCCCCAATCGATGCGCAGATCGTCGCCTGAGCGATTGAGCACGGCCTGACTCGATGTCCCCACGGAGAGCACATGCGTGCTCGCCGTCTGATGACGGCTGAACACGACCTGCTGGCCACTGTAGCTGGTGGCAATCTCAGGGCTGACACCAAGGAACGCGTCCACCTGATGCGGCGAGCCGTCATCGCTCTGCGCGGTCCAGGTGAGATAGGTGACCGGACGGGACAACACGTCAAGATCGTTCAGAAAGGCAGGCGTAAAGAAGCTCAGGCGCAGCGTGATGCCGGCGCCGCGAAACGTATATGCCGTGTGCGTGGGCGTAAGCTGCATCGCGGTCTGCTCCATCGCGGGCACATCCCGCGGGTCCGCGCCCATGATGCGGAACGGTCTGCCATCAATACGCACAAGGCCGATGAACGGCTCCGGATGCCCGGTCCAGTGACGCGTCGGAGAGCCCGTGAGTACATCGGAGTTGGACCACACACTGAAGGAGGGATTGTGCGTGAGTAGTGGCGTTGACGGTGGGCGCTCCGGGGACGAAGCCAAAGTTT
>CAXTFS010000045.1:4880-15417 GCA_964243395.1 uncultured Acidobacteriaceae bacterium
CTTCGAGTTGCTGGTAGTGCACCGAGTCTTCGATCGTGATGGGCAGCTGAGGAGAAACGTCGAACGGAGCGATAAGAAGCGCATGGAGCCTTTCCGAAGCCTGTCGAGCGAATGATACAGATTGCGTGATACGGAGAAGTTCCGGGTGCCTTGACATGTCTCTGAGCCCGGTGGTAACCCTTATGCGCTCCTGAATCCAACGTCGTCGCTGCACAGGAACCCGATATGAACACCGCCTCGAGACTCCGCAAGACTAACGCTTTTCTTTTCACGAGCCTGCTGCCGCTTGCCATGGCCATATCGCCGCTGCGTCTCGCAGCGCAAACGATCAGCGTAGTGCAAACCACGCCGGATCAGACACAGCTGCTGGCGCCGCAACCCTCCTTGACGTTCAGCGCGGGGACGGGCAATCAGCTGCCCATCACGATCGAAGACTCGGTGCACTACCAGCAACTCGAAGGCGTAGGCGCAACCTTCAATGACTCCGGCGCGTACCTGGTTTGGAACAAGCTGAGTGCCGCGCAGCGCGCGCAGCTCATGTCGGATCTGTTCAGCACCGACGGCATCCATCTTAGCTTTCTTCGTCAACCCATGGGCGCCACGGACCTGTCACTCAGCAGCTACACCTATGACGACGTAGCGCCCGGCACCACCGATCCGGACATGAGCCAGTTCTCGATCAAGCACGACAAGGCCTACATGTTGCCCACGTTGCAGGCGGCCTTTGCGGTGAATCCGAAGATCAAGGTGGAGGCGCTGCCATGGTCGCCGCCGGCGTGGATGAAGACCAGCGGCAGCCTGAATGGCGGATCGTTCAACACAGCCAACTTCCCTGCACTCGCAAAGTACTTCAGCAAGTTCATTCAGGCGTACGAAGCGAACGGCATTCCCATCAACTACATCGCCGTGCAGAACGAGCCGCTGTATGAGACCGGCGGCTATCCGACGATGTTCATGAATCCCGCCGATGAGGGGCGCTTTATCTCCGATTACATCGGACCCACGCTGCGCAGCATGAAGCTGAAGAACGACCACTGGAACTTCGACGGGCAGAACGCCGATCCCACAGATGCCACACCCGGCATCCTGGGCTATGAGCACAACTGGGACAATCCCAAATACCCCGAAACCCTGCTGATGAATCCGGCCGTTCGGCCCTACCTTGCCGGCATCTCGTTCCATTGCTACGCGGGCAACGTGGCCGACGCGCAGAACGCGATCCATGACCTCGACCCCGGCACACCGATCTACTTCACGGAGTGCACGGGCGGCTTCTATGCCACAAACTTCGCGAGCAATCTGGCCAACGACACCGAAGGTCAGGTCATCAACGTGTTGCGCAACTGGGGCAAGACGGTGGTGATGTGGAACATGGCGCTGGATCAAACCGGCGGCCCCACCGTGGAGAACGGCTGCACGGATTGCCGTGGCGTCGTCACCATCGACACCAGCGGATCGACACCGGTGGTCAGCAAGAACGTTGAGTACTACGTGCTCGGTCACCTGGCGAAATACGTGCAGACCGGCGCGTATCGCATCCAGTCCAACAGCTACGGCAGCGGCAACCTGGAAGACGTTGCGTTCAAGAACCCTGACGGCTCGGTGGCGGTGCTGGTCTTCAACGGCGGCTCGTCGCCCTTCCAGTTCAATCTGAACTGGAAGGGTCAGACCGCGAGCTACACCCTGCCTGCAGGCGCAGTCGCCACGATGTACTGGGCGGCGCATTCGGGCAGCACCTTCGATGTCACCGCAGGTCCGCCATCGCGCACCGTCGCACCTGGCGATGGCACACGCTTCAGCATTGACGTGAACCACTACGGCGGCGACAACCGTCCTGTGCAGCTTAGCCTCGCCGGGCTTCCATCAGGCGCCTACGGCTTGTTGATCCCGGACTTCTCTGCCGATCACTGGATTCTTCCACTGGAAACGCTGAAGGGCGCAACGAGCGGCACGTATCCCATCACGATCCGCGGCACGCAGGGCTCTGTTGAGCAGAGCTCCACCGTGCAGTTGACCATCGGTGAAAAGGAGACGCCCTACGGTGGCACGCCCTGGCCGCTGCCCGGCCTGGTGCAGGCTGAAAACTTCGACAACGGCGGCAACTACGTTGGCTACTTTAACCTGGATGCAACCGATCAGGGCGGAGCCACGTATCGTGCGCCGGCCACGGTGGGCATCGAGAACACGGGTGACACCGGCGGCGGCTATGACGTCGGCTACACCAAGGAAGGCGAGTGGCTGCGCTACACCGTCGATGTGCGGCAGGTTGGTGTGTATAACCTGCAGGCACGCGTGGCGTCCCCGGGACCTGGCGGCTACTTCCACGTTTCGTTCGACGGACAGAACGAGACAGGTACGCTCTTTGTGCCGACAACGGGCGGCTTCCAGACCTACGAGACGATGGTCTCGCCCGCCTTCACGCTGCAGCCGGGCAAGCACCTGATGAAGGTCAGCTTCGACGGCAACGGACCGACGGGCGGCATGGGCAACTTCAACTGGTTCGCCGTGCAGACTCCCCAGGCAAGCACACCGTTCACCGGTACACCGATGGAGATCCCGGGCCAGATCGAGGCCGAGAACTTCGATAACGGCGGCAAGTCGGTGGCCTACTGGAATGGCGCAACGGCCAATAACGGCGGTGCGAACTACCGTCCCGGCGAGACCGTGTACATCGAAAACTCCTCCGACACGGGCGGCGGCTATGACGTCGGCAATCCGCTGCCGGGCGACTGGTTAAACTACACCGTCAACATCGACACGGCGCGCACGTACACGCTGCAGGTGCGTGTCGCCAACGGTGTGGGTGGCGGCGTCTTCCACTTCAACGTCGACGGGCAACGGGTCACACCGCCCATCTCCTTGCCGGAGACGGAGGGCTATCAGACCTGGCAGACGCTCTCCATTCCCAATGTGCAGCTGCCGCAGGGCAAGCACACGTTGCAGCTGGTGATGGATAGCGGCGGTTACTACAACGCTGTCGGCAACTTCAACTGGTTCGCACTGCAGTAGGACTTACGAGGCGTGCCGTTCCTGCAGCGGGAGCGGCGCGCTTTCCCCTAACATCACCCCATGCCTCCTCTTGTCACACCCGCCTGGGTATCGGATCGCCTCGGAACCCCTGAGCTGATTCTGCTTGACGCCACACTGCCGCCGGTCGGTGTCACGCCGGCGGTCGACACCCACGCGCGTTACCTGGCCACGCACCTTCCCGGCGCACTCTTCTTCGACATTGAAGCGCTGTCGGACCGCAGCAGCTCCCTGCCGCACACCCTTCCCTCTCCGGAGCGCTTCGCCCAGAACATGTCCGCGCTGGGCGTGCATGACGGGGCAACAATTGTTGTGTATGAACAGGGCGATGTCTTCTCCGCACCGCGTGCGCGGTGGACGCTGCAAATCTTCGGTGCGTCGCGCGTCTCCCTGCTCGACGGTGGACTTCAGGCCTGGATCGCTGCCGGCTTGCCGACGGAGGCAGGGCCGGTGTATCGCGCTCCGGCCGTGTTCCACGCGAAGCTAGGTAAAGACGCTGTACGAGACTTCGGCCACATACAGCAGCTGCTTGGCGGACGCGCAACGCCGCAGATCCTCGACGCACGCTCGTCCGGACGCTTCGACGGCACCGCCCCGGAGCCGCGCGCTGGCTTGCGCTCCGGGCACATGCCTCGCGCGAACAACATCCCCTACACACAACTGATCGACGGACCGCGCATGAAGCCTGCAGAGGAGCTCCGCGCAGTCTTTGCGCAAAAAGACGTTGATCTTTACGCACCGATCACCACTACCTGCGGCTCGGGCGTGACAGCCGCGGTGATTGCCCTGGGTCTGGAGATCTGCGGTGCACACGAAGTCAGCCTCTACGACGGCTCTTGGGCAGAGTACGCGCAGCAACCGGGCGCGGTGATCGAAGGCAACCGCTGAGCGCGGCTATACTCATCCGTTCAGGCTGATGACAAGCAAAACCACCACAGGACGTCCCATCAACACACCGCGGCAGGTCCTTTTCGCCAGCCTTGTCGGAACGGCGGTGGAGTTCTTCGACTTCTACATCTATGCGACGGCCGCGGTGTTGGTGTTTCCCCGGCTCTTCTTCCCGGCCTCGAACCCCGGCGCAGCCACGCTGGCATCGTTCGCCACCTTCGGCATCGCGTTCCTTGCACGGCCGATCGGCTCCGCACTGTTCGGGCACTTTGGCGACCGCGTTGGCCGCAAGAAGACCCTGGTGCTGGCCCTCGGGGTCATGGGGCTTTCGACGTTTCTGATCGGTGTCTTGCCGTCGTACGCGAGCATCGGGATCGCCGCCCCGTTGCTGCTCGCGCTGTGTCGTTTCGGGCAGGGCATCGGCTTGGGAGGCGAGTGGGGCGGCGCTGTTCTGCTCGCCGTTGAAAACGCGCCGCCGAACAAGCGTGCGTTCTACGGCATGTTTCCGCAGCTCGGTGCGCCGATCGGCTTTCTGCTCTCCGGGGGCGTGTTTCTGTTGCTCTCGCGATTCCTTACCGATGCGCAGTTCTTCGCCTTTGGCTGGCGTCTGCCGTTCCTCGCGAGCGCCGTGCTTGTGCTGCTGGGCCTGTATGTGCGGCTGGCGATTACGGAGACGCCCGTGTTCCAGGCCGCGGTGGAGCGTGCCGAGCAGGTAGGCATGCCCATCGTCGAGGTGTTTCGCCGTCACACGCGCGCCGTGTTGGCCGGCATCCTGATCTGCCTCGCGACCTTTGTGCTGTTCTACCTGATGATCGTCTTCACGCTTTCCTGGGGAACGACGGCGCTGCACTACAGCCGTGGACGCTTTCTCACGCTGCAGTTGCTGGGCACGCTGTTCTTCGCGGCGATGATCCCGGTGTCGGCCTCGCTGGCGGAGCGTGGACGCCGCCCTGTAATGCTGACCGTTACCGCACTGATCGCCGTATTCGGCTTCTTTCTGGCGCCGCTGTTTACCGCCGGCCTTACCGGCGCGACCGCGATGGTGGTGATCGGTCTTTCGCTGATGGGGCTTACGTATGGTCCGCTGGGCACGATCGTCTCTGAGCTGTTTCCCACGCCGGTTCGGTATACGGGCAGCTCCCTGGCCTTCAGCATGGCGGGCATCCTGGGTGCCTCCCTCGCGCCGTACATCGCTACATGGCTCGCGAAAAACTACGGCCTGCCCTACGTGGGCTATTACCTGACCGGATCCGCAGTGCTGACCTTTGTGGGGCTGTTGCTGATCCCGGAGACCAGGGATGACGACCTGACGGCCACCGCCGCACCCTGAACGTTGCCGTCGCGCGCCGAACGGCCGCCCCTTTCCGCGGCGTCCACAACGGCATGGGCGGTGTGCGACGGGGAGGCGTCATCTTGGCATCCCACGTCGGAGCGTGTGCCGATCCTTGCCGCGCGGGAGATTCGTCACAGATGGCAGAGACAAACAGCAGGAACGGCGCGGTGCGCGTCGTGGTGGTGGGCGGTGGATTCGGCGGCCGGTACGCAGCGAAGCGGCTCGCCTACCGACTGCCCGCCGGGTCGAAGGTGACCCTGGTCGACCGCAACGACTACATGTTGTACACGCCGATGCTCACCGAAGCCGCCGGCCGTTCGGTAAGCCCGCAACACATCCAGGCCCCCAACAAAGAACTGCCGCAGCGCGTTCGGTTTGTGCAGGGCGAGGTGCAGTCGGCCGATCTGCGCAAGAGGACGGTCACGCTTGCGGATGGTCGAGTCCTGGCCGGCGATCACCTGCTGTTTGCACTGGGTTCGACCACGAGTTATCACGGGATCGAAGGCGCCCAGGAGCACAGCCTGACGATGAAGACGCTGGAGGATGCACGTCGCGTGTGCACGATGGCGCAGCGCAATGTTCGTCAGGCCGCCCTTGAGAGCGATGCTGACAAGCGCAAGCTGCTGTTGAACTTCATTGTTGCCGGCGGTGGCTACACGGGCGTCGAGACGATGGCGGCGATCAACGATTTGGTCCGCTACACCGCGGGGCAACAGGGTCTCGCGGCAGACGAGCTGAGCCTCACCCTGGTGGAAACCTCCGAGCGGCTGATGTCGGAGATGCCGGAGAGCCTGGCCACGTACAGCGAAGAGCAGCTCACGCAGGATGGGATTCGCGTGCGCACGGGCGTCGGCGTCAAGATGGTCTCCGCGGACTCGATCACGCTTACCAACGGCGAGGTGGTGCCCGCGGGCATGCTGATCTGGGACACGGGCATTCGGCCCAACCCGCTGGTCGACTCGCTCGATTGCGAGCGGGGTAAGAAGGGGGGCATCGCGACCGACAGCACCTTCCGGGTGCTGAAGCGGCCCGGGATCTGGGCCATTGGTGACTGCGCCGAGATCCCCAAGCCGCACGGTGGTGGCTTCTTCGAACCGACGGCCCAGAACGCCACCCGGGAAGGCACGCACGTGGCGGACAACATCCTCGCCGTGGTTCGCGGAGACAAGGTCGAGCCCTTCACCTATCAGCAGATCGGGGAGCTTGCCGTCGTGTCGCGGCACGGCGGTGTGGCCAATGTTTTCGGGCTGGAGATTCGCGGTCTGCTGGCCTGGCTGATGTGGCGGGCCATCTATGTCGCCAAAATGCCGAGCATGCGCCAGCGCGTCGGTTTGCTGTGGGACTACCTGCGATTGGCGGTCGGGCGCAGGTACGTGCCGGTCACGTGGCGCCTCGACCCGGCACCGCCGGAGCATGTCCGTTCGGGGATCTCGCGCGAATTGCAGGGTGGGGCGAGCGACAGCTACCCCGCTTTGCCGCATCCTTCTTAACGTCGATGGTTTACTAAGGGACGTAAGGGAGAACGACATGCAGATCGCAATGGTAGGTCTAGGGCGGATGGGGGCCAACATGGTCCGCCGCCTGACAAAGGGTGGACATGAGTGCGTGGTGTACGACCGCAGCCAGGAGGCCGTGGCGGCGCTTGCCAAGGAAGGTGCGACGCCCAGCACCTCTCTTGAAGACATGGCCTCAAAGCTGAAAACGCCGCGTGCCGTGTGGCTTATGGTGCCGGCCGGCGTGGTGGATGCCACGGTGCAGGAACTGCGCCCGCACCTGCAGCCCGACGACATCATCATCGACGGCGGCAATTCGTACTACATCGACGATCTGCGCCACTCCAAGGCCGTGGCCGAAGCCGGGCTGAAGTGGGTGGACGTGGGTACCAGCGGCGGCGTGTTTGGCCTGGATCGCGGTTATTGCCTGATGATCGGTGGCGATGACAAGTCAGTCGCGTACCTGGATCCGATTTTCAAGACGCTCGCGCCCGGGATGGGTTCTATCGATCGCACCCCCGGACGGGACAAAGCCGCAGCTACTACGGCCGAGCTCGGCTACCTGCACTGCGGACCTCCTGGTGCCGGCCACTTCGTCAAGATGGTGCACAACGGCATCGAGTACGGCATGATGGCGGCGTATGCGGAAGGCCTGAACATCCTCAAGCATGCCAACGTCGGCAACACCCAGGAGACCTTCGACGCCGAAACCGCGCCGATGCGCGAGCCGGATCACTACAAGTACGATCTATCCATCCCGGAGATCGCCGAGGTATGGCGCCGCGGCAGCGTGGTCGCTTCGTGGCTGCTGGACCTAACTGCGGCAGCGTTGGTAGAGTCGCCCGACCTGAGCGACTATGGTGGACGCGTCTCCGACTCCGGTGAGGGCCGCTGGACAACGATTGCTGCGATCGACGAAGGTGTGCCGGCGGACGTGCTGAGCGCCGCTCTCTTCTCCCGCTTCAGCTCGCAGGGCAACGCGGTTTATGCGAACAAGCTCCTGTCGGCGATGCGGTTCCAGTTTGGCGGTCACAAGGAGAAGAAAGAGAGCTAGTTCGTGGATGAGAACGGCGGTTCGCAGGACCCGGTTGTACCGGGCAGTCTGATGACGATCTTCGGGGCAAGCGGCGACCTCACCAAGAGGTTGCTGCTGCCTTCCATCTATAACTTGATCGCCGCCAAGGTGCTGCCGGATGCCTTTCGGCTGCTCGGTGTAGCCGTCGAGGCTTGGAATGACGATGTCTTTCGCGACCATATCGCCACAACGCTGAAGCAGTTCTGGGGCAGCGATGTGGATGACGCTGTGGTCAGCTGGCTTACCTCGCGGGCGAGCTATCAGCAGGCCAACTTCGATGCTCCAGCCGCTTTCGACGCTCTGAAGGTACGCATCGATGGCTTGCAAAAGGATCACGCTTCGCACGACAACCGGCTCTACTACCTGGCCGTTGCGCCCAGTTTTATCGCTCCCGTGACGGCACAGCTTTCACGGGTGGGTCTGCTTACGGAGCAGGACGGCTGCTGGCGACGGCTGGTGATCGAAAAGCCTTTCGGGCATGATCTGCCATCCGCGCTTGCCTTGAACGCCGATCTACAGAAAAGCCTGCACGAGGATCAGATCTACCGCATCGATCACTTTGCCGGGAAAGATGCCGTGCAGGATCTGGTCGTCTTTCGCTTCTCGAACACGATCATCGAACCGCTGTGGAATCGCTCGCTGGTCGACAACGTGCAGATCACCGTGGCCGAAACAGTTGGCGTGGAAAAGCGTGCGGGCTATTACGAGACCTCGGGCGCCGTGCGCGACATGGTGCCCAACCACATGGCCGAGCTGCTTTCACTTGTGGCCATGGAGCCGCCCGTTTCACTTAGCGCAGAACATATGCGCGACAAGCAGGTGGAACTACTCGCCTCGACGCGCAAGATCAAGCCGGAGGAGGTGCCTTCCTTTGCCGTGCGCGGCCAGTATGGTCCCGGCAAGATCGCCGGCTCCGATGTCCCGGGCTATCGGCAGGAGCCGGGCGTCAAGCCCGACTCGCAGACCGAAACCTACATGGCGATGCGGGTGGAGATCGACAACTGGCGCTGGGCCGGCGTGCCCTTTTTCCTGCGTACCGGCAAGCGCCTCACCCAGGCTCTGACCGAAATCGTTGTCACGTTCCGCCAGCCGCCAGCGGGTCTGTTTCCGCCCGAGGGCAAGGGCAACCAGTCGCCCAACCGGTTAATCTTCAAGCTGCAGCCCGATCCGGGCATCCATCTGACCTTTCGGGCCAAGACGCCGGGTCTGAAGACCGTTGCGGCGGGCGAGAGCATGGAGTACAACTTCCCGGCCGGCCCCTTGGGGCAGCATGCCAAAGGCTATGAGCGGCTGCTGCACGATGTGATGGTCGGGAACTCGCTCCTGTTTCAGCGCGCCGAGTTCGTGGAGCAGGGCTGGCAACTGGTGCAGCCACTCCTTGATGCATGGAAGGCGCCGCCAGCTGAACCTTTTCCAAATTACGAGGCGGGTTCGACAGGTCCGGCTGCCGCCGATGCGCTACTGGCCGCAACAGGACATCAGTGGGATCCACTGGACGGGGCCTAGACCCCGTCCAAACCTCTTTCTAGTGCGTTGCGTCTGCTGATTGGTTCAGCGCCAAGCGGCTGGCGTTCGCGTGCTTTGCCGCCCGGTTCCGCTCGGAACGCAGCTTCATAAATGAGCGCGCTTCAAGGTAAAGGCGTCGTGTGTCGCCATTGCGCACGGCCTGCCACACCACGCGGAAGGCAGCCTTGGGACGGAAGAAGTACTCGTCATAGAACTTGTGCACCATCTCCATGACGTACTCGGTTGGCAGCCCGGGGTACTCGATGTGCGCCATCTGATGGCCACCCTCGTCGGACATGGCCTCGTTGGTGATGAAGCCTTCCTTCTTGACGTAGTCGAAGAGCTCCGTGCCGGGAAACGCATGGGCCACCGAGACCTGGATCGTCTCGCAGTCGAGCTGCTTGGCAAACTCGATCGTGTTGCGGATAGACTCGCGGGTCTCGCCGGGCAGGCCGAGGATAAAGTCCCCGTGGATGATCAGCCCGAGCTTGTGGCAATCGCGGGTAAAGTCGAGCGCACGCTGCACCGTGGCGCCCTTCTTGATGTTCTTCAGGATCTGCGGATCGCCTGACTCAAAACCCACGATCAACAGCCGGCAACCGGCCTCCTTCATCGCCTTCAGGGTCTCGAAGTCTGTGGTCACCCGCGAGTTGCAGGACCAGGTGAGGCCGAGCGGCTTCAGCTTTGCGCAGAGCTCGACCGTGCGTGCCTTCTGGATGTTGAAGGTGTCATCGTCAAAGAAGAACTCCTTGGCGTGCGGAAAGAGCTCGCGTGCCCCCTTCATCTCGGCGGCGACATCATCGGTGCTGCGTTTGCGCCAGGCATGCCCGCTGAGCGTCTGCGGCCACAGGCAGAAGGTGCACTGCGCCGGGCAGCCGCGAGTGGAGTAGAGCGACACAAAGGGGTGCAGCAGAAACGGGACGTTGTACCGGGTGATGTCGAGATCGCGATGGTAGATCTCCGTCGCCCAGGGCATCTCGTCCAGCTGCTCCGGCGTGACCTGTGGCCGGTCAGGATTGTGCTGAATCGTTCCGCTCGCGTCCTTGTAGCTGATCCCGAGGATCTCAGCGAGCGGTTTGCCGTTGGCGAACTCCACCACGGAGAACTCGAACTCACGGCGGCACAGGAAGTCCAGCGCCGGGCACTCGTTCAGCGCCTTGTCCGGCGAGGTCGTCACCGGCGGTCCCACAAAGGCGATCTTGATCGAGGGGTACG
>CAXTFS010000046.1:0-15344 GCA_964243395.1 uncultured Acidobacteriaceae bacterium
TGCCGGAGCTCACCTTCGCCATCGACCGCTCCGAAAAACTGGGAGAGCGGATGTCCGAGCTGTTCGGCCGCATCGACAAGCAGAAGAAGAAGATCGCCCGCAAGGCGCAGCCCGCGACAACGCCCGTTCCCGCCGAAACGACCTCCGGAGAGCAGCGTTAAGCGCCCCGCATGGTTGACCTCCCATCCTCGTCCGGTATTGCCGATCCAGTGATCTTCCACGACAAGGAAGCTGCGCTGCCCGCGCTGCTTGCGATCCTTCACGAGCACAGCACGTTTCTCGTCACCTCGCACAGCCGGCCGGACGGCGACGCGATCGGCTCAGCCCTTGGCGTCATGCACCTGCTGGAGGCCCTGGGGAAGAGCGTCACCGTGACCTTCGCGGATGCCATTCCACGGCCGTTTTCGACCCTGCCCGGTGCCGAACGCATCCTGCATGCGCAGCCGGAGAGCTCCGCCGAGGTCGCGATCGTGCTGGAATGCGACTCGGTCGCACGCACGGGCTTTGATCACCTCGCCGGCCGCCTGCTGGTCAACATCGATCACCACCGCAGCGGTTCAGCCTTCGGCGCGATCAACTGGATCGATCCGGAGGCGCCGGCCGTGGGCTCCATGATCTACGACCTTGCCATTGCCTCCGGTGCACCGCTCTCGGCGGCCTTTGCCGATTGCCTGTATGCCGCCGTTCTTACTGACACCGTGGGGTTTACGCTGCCCTCCACCCGGGCCGAGACCTTTGGCGTGGCCCGGCACCTGCTGGAGCTTGGCGCTGATGCTGCCGGCATCGCGGAAGCGGTCTATTTCTCCAACCGGGAGAGCAAGTTGCGCGTCCTCGGGAAGGCGCTGGAACGCCTGCACGTGGACGGCGCGGTCGCTCAGAGTGCCATCACGCAGGCCGATATGGCGGACGTAAACGCCGGGACGGAGGACTGCGAGGGCATCGTGCAGCACCTGATCGGGATTGAGGGCGTGCAGGCCGCCGCCTTCCTGCGCGAGCTGCCCGGGGGGCATCAGCTGCGTGCCAGTCTCCGCAGCAAGGGAAAGGTGGACGTGGCCTCCGTGGCTGAGACCTTTGGCGGCGGCGGACATCGAAATGCCAGCGGTTGCACCCTCGCCGGCCCCTTAGGTGCCGCGGCGGATGCCATTGAAATGGCGTTGCAACGGGCATGCCGGAAGGCACAAGCCTGTTGAAAACGTCTGGTAGCCTAGGGATCGCTCCCCGGGGCGCGGACGGGACACGGTTCCGGGCCGCGCTGTCACCCCACAGAAAATACAGGCCGTGAGCACCTTCTCCCAACCCGCCACTGTTCCGCCGCCGGTGATGCGCTCCTCGCTGCTGCCGACGTGGCTGCGTGAGTTGCGCCGCACCGACATCGCCTGCTCGCTCGGCCAGTTCGCGATCATGCTCGTCGTGACGGCGTACTTCATGCTGTTCGGCCTGGTGCCGTACTTTGGCGGCGATCAACTGGGGCTGGTTGGCGCGGACGAGCCGCGCTATGCCCAGATTGCCCGCGAGATGCTGGCCGCGCACTCGACCGACTGCCACGAGGTACACGCCGACATCATGCCGCACAGCCTGCGGCCCCATGCCATCCACGCCTCCTACGAGTGCCTGGTGGGCGGTACCGTTACGCCGATCCTCTACGGCCGCCCGTGGCTGGAGAAGCCCGCCCTGTACTACTGGCGCGCGATGGGCTTCTTTAAAGAGTTCGGCGTGTCGGACTGGTCGGCACGGCTGCCCTCGGCCACCGGCGCCGGTTTCTTGGTCATCCTGGCGTTTCTGCACCTGCTACGATTCCGGCCTGGAGGCCATCTCGACGCCGCACTCATCATGGCCTCGTGCGTGGCCATTGTCGGCTTCGCACGCGGCGCCTCCACCGACATGCAGCTGGCTGCGCCCTTCTGCGTCGGCATGCTGGGCTGGTATGCCTGGTACGAAACCGGCAAGAAATTCTGGCTCTTCGACCTGTACTTCTTTGGCGCGTTCGCCACGTTGGCCAAGGGTCCGATAGCGCCATTTATGGCGTTGGCCATCATCATCACCTTCCTGGGCCTGCGTAAAGAGTGGTCCGCGCTGCGCCGTACGATCTGGATTCCCGGCGTTCTGCTCTACTTCGCAATGGTGCTGCCCTGGTACATCGCCGTGCAGCGCCGCAATCCAAGCTTCTTCCGAGAGTTCTTCCTTCAGCACAACCTGGAGCGCTACACCACCAACCTCTACCAGCATCACCAGCCGTTCTACTTCTACGGCATCGTCCTGATTATCGGCATGATGCCCTGGACCGCGTTGGCCCTCCGCGCGCTCTGGGATGCCGTCGAGGTCTCGTTTGCCGAATGGAAGTCCCGCCGCGACAAGTGCCGCTACGTCGGCCACGTGCGTGCCGGCGACGCATTTCCGGAGGGCCTTGTGCTGTGGGCGGCCTTCCCGATCGTCTTCTTCTCGTTTTCCGGGTCCAAGCTGCCCGGGTACATCCTGCCGTCGATTCCGCCCCTTGCGATCCTCACGGGTGACTACCTGTTTCGCACCCGCCGACGCGGCTTGTCCCCCTGGCTGCTGAACACGCACGCCATCTTTACCGGCTTTCTCACCTTTGTGCTGCTGCTCTGCCCGCAATATATGGTGTACGAGCGCCTGGTGCCGGCTGCCAAGACCTTTGCCTGGACCGCCGCGACAGGGGTGCTTGTCGCCCTGGCGATCATTGCCGTGGTGCGCGTTTTCGGCGTCCAAAAGCTCCGCACCATCACCCTGGTGCCGCTGATGGGCTGCCTGTTCTTTCTGCTGTACATGAACGGGCACCTGCTGGATCTGAACTATTCTGCCCGTCCCCTGGCACGCGCCATTGCCGCCTCGGCGCCGGATATCCACGAGATTGCCATGCTGGATGTGCGCCGCGATATGCGCTACGGCGTGGCCTTCTATCGCAACCAGGGGATCGCACAGTACCGGGAAGACGGTGTTCCCGATGAGGAACATGTGCTGGTTGTGCCCACGCGGGACGCCCCGCAGCTCGAGCACTGGCTAGACGGCCGCGTCTATCAGCAGCTCTTCCTGTATCCAACCCAGGGTCTTTCCGTGTACAAAGTTCTTCCACGGACCGGAGAATAGCTCGGTGAATGGCGCGGGGCGGCGTACAACGTCCTCGCTGCCAAACGCCTCCGATCTCCTCTGACCCATGTTTGCCGCACAGTCGCAACTCGAGATCCTTGACCTTCGCCACTTCTCGTCGCCTGCCCTGCGTCCGCTGCTCCAGGAAGAAGCGGCCAAGTGGGAAAGACGACTCCAGTGGGATTACTCCCGGTCCATCGAGCTCCTGCTTGAGTACATCGACAGCCGATCGCTCACAGGCTATGTGGCCGTCCAGCGCGGACGGGTTGCCGGCTATACGTTTGGCGTCTGTGAAGCGGCCAAGGCGGTGCTGGGTGATGTGTACGCCTTCAGCGAGGGCGAGCAGGAAAGCAATCCGGTCTGCGACGTGTTGCTGCAGCACCTGATCGAAACACTGCAGGCCACGCCGGGCATTGAGCGCATCGAGTCGCAGCTGCTGCTGTTCCCCGAGGGTGCGCTGCGGACTCCCCTGCTCGGCAGCGGCTTCCGGCCGTCTCCACGCTGCTTCATGGTGCGCGACTTCGACCGGCAGCCCGACGATTGCAAGCCCGCACTCCCGGCCACGTCACGCATGGAGCGATGGCAGCCGGAGGCGTACCTTGCCACCGCATCGCTCATCCACGAGGCCTACATCGGACACATGGACAGCGGCATCAACGACCAGTACCAGAGCATCACCGGGGCACAGCGCTTTCTGCACAACATCGTGCACTTCCCCGGTTGCGGCGTATTCGACGCGCGCCATTCCTGGCTGCTGCGGGATCGCGCTACGGGCGAGTTGCAGGGCGTCATCCTCTGCTCCCGCGTGCGCAACAATGCCGCGCACATCACGCAGCTCTGCCTGCGCTCCCGCCTCCGCAACGAAGGCCTCGGCGGTGCCCTCCTCGGCCACTGCCTCAGTGCTTTACGGCACGACGGCCTGCGCTCCGTCTCCCTGACGGTGACCGCCGCCAACACCGCCGCGCTTCGCCTCTACGAGCGCCACGGCTTCACAACACAGCAGCGCTTCGATGCCTGGGTTTGGCACAAGGCACGGCTGTAAACAGCACGCCAGCCTCTACCGTGGACCTCCGCTCGCAGTGCAGCAACGCACCTACTCCACGTGGTAATTCGGCGCCTCACGCGTAATCACCACGTCGTGCACATGGCTCTCGCGCAATCCGGCACCGGAGATGCGAATGAAGCGGGCGTTCTCCTGCAGCTCATCAATGGTGCTGCAGCCGAGATACCCCATCCCTGAACGCAACCCGCCGACCAGCTGAAACACCATGCTCTGCAGCGGCCCGCGATGGGGCACGCGACCCTCAATCCCCTCCGGAACGAACTTCGCCAGCCGGTTGCCGCTCGGCTCCGGCTTGGTGAGGTCGGTGCGCTCCTGGAAGTCGCCGGTGAGGTCGTCCTTGCTCTGGAAGTAGCGCTCGCCGGAGCCCTGCGCCATGGCGCTTAGCGAGCCCATGCCGCGATAGGCCTTGAACGACCGGCCCTGATACAGAATCGTCTCGCCGGGCGACTCATCCACGCCCGCGAAGAGCGAACCCATCATGCAGACATCGGCACCCGCGGCGATGGCCTTGGTGATGTCGCCCGAGAACTTGATGCCGCCGTCGGCAATGATCGAGATCCCGCGCTCGCGGCCGGCGCGCGCGGCCTCGCTGATCGCGGTGATCTGCGGCATGCCCGCGCCGGTGACCATGCGCGTGGTGCAGATGGAGCCCGGTCCGATACCCACCTTCACCGCATCCGCCCCCGCATCGATCAGGGCCAGCGCGCCTTCATACGTGGCCACGTTGCCGGCGAGCAGGTCCACATCCGGAAAGCGCTTCTTGCACTCGCGAACCGCCTCAAGCACCCGTGACGAGTGCCCATGGGCGGAGTCGATCGCCAGCGCATCGACGCGGTTCTCGATCAACGCGGCGGCCCGCTCCAGGAAATCGCCCGTCGCCCCGATCGCGCCGGCCACACGCAGCCGGCCCTGGTCGTCCTTGCTCGCGCTCGGGTACTTCAGCTTCTTCTGAATGTCTTTTACGGTGATCAAGCCCTTGAGCTCGTAGGCATCGTTGACCACCAGCAGCTTCTCGACACGGTGCTCGTGCAGGATCTCCTCGGCCTCTTCCAGCGTTGTGCCGACCGGCACGGTGATCAGGTTGGCCTTGGTCATCACGTCGCCAATGGGGATGTCCGTGCGTGACACAAAGCGCAGATCGCGATTGGTCAGGATGCCCACCAGCTTGCCTTCGCGCGTGACGGGCACGCCGGAGATCTTGTAGCGGCGCATCACTTCGAGCGCATCGGCGATCAGGCGCTCCGGCTCGATCGTGACCGGATCGACGATCATGCCGCTTTCCGAGCGTTTGACCTTGTCGATCTCACCCGCCTGCGCGTCGATGGTGAGGTTGCGGTGCACCACGCCCAGACCGCCCTGCTGCGCCATAGCGATGGCCATGCGGCTTTCGGTCACGGTGTCCATGGCAGCGGACATCAGGGGGGTTGCGAGGGTGATGCGGCGCGTCAGGCGTGTCTGCGTGCTCACCTGGGTGGGAACTACATCGGAGTAGGCCGGAATCAGGAGAACATCATCAAACGTCAGGGCTTCAGGAACTGGGTTGCTGATCATACGGTTCCGCCGATTGTAGTCCCCGAACAAAGGTTGCAGAGGACCGACACGGGCGGTGAGTGGTGTCGCGGGGCGGTATCGCGGTTGAATGGATACCGGACGAACGCCCATCTTCCGCAGAGGAGTCTGCATGCCGCGAGACCTGCCTATTGCCAACCAAACACCCTCTTCCTGTGGTGCCTGCCGCAGCGACCGGGAGCTTCCCTTTGCTCTGACCATGGCATTCCAGCCCATGGTGGACGTGAAAAACCGGTCCGTCTTCGCCTACGAGGCACTGGTGCGCGGCGAGGGTGGACTCTCCGCCGCCCAGGTGCTCAGCCGGGTGAACGAGGAGAACCGGTACGTGTTCGATCAGCAGTGCCGCGTCAAGGCAATCGAACTTGCGGCCCGGCTCGGCATCCACCGCGCAGGCGCCAAACTGTCGGTCAACTTCATGCCCGGCGCCGTGTACAGTCCCGCAGCGTGCATTCGGCGCACGCTTGAAGCCGCGCGTGAGTTCAGCTTTCCGCTGGACGCCATCATCTTCGAGATCACCGAAAACGAGCAGGTCACCGACAGCGCCCATCTTCAGCGTATCGCGGAGGAGTACGCACGGCACGGCTTCCGCCTGGCCCTCGATGACTTCGGCGCCGGCTTCTCCGGCCTCAACCTGCTTGCAGAGCTTGCAGGCATCCACATCATAAAGCTGGACGCCCAGCTGATCCGTGGAATCGAGCGGAACGGACGAGCGAAGCACCTCGTTGCCGCAATGGTCGAGGTTGGTGCCAAGTTGGGCGTTGCCGTGCTGGCCGAAGCCGTCGAGACCCACGCGGAGTATGCAGTGCTGCGCGAGTGCGGCGTCGACCTGATGCAGGGCTATTTGTTCGCCAGGCCCGCGCTGGAACTGCTGCCCAAGGTGACCTGGCCCGAAGCCGGATCTGCGCACGAACGGAACGCCGAATCGATGCCCGTCGCCGCTCCCCAACTGCAGTGGTCGGCCGCCTAATCGTCGGCGTCGGTCCCGCTATAGAGAAGGGCACAGCCGGAGCCGTGCCCTGCAAATAGGAGCACCGCGGATTCGCAGCTAGAAGACCTGGCCGTTGCTGCTGCCAGGCTCGGGCTTAGGGTAGTTGCGCGCCGGTGTTGCCGGATTGGACTTCCCCGATGCTGACCCGGTCGACGATCTGGAGGCCGACTTCTTCGCTGTCTTCGCTGTTTTGGCCGGTGCTTTCTTCGCGGGAGCGGCTTTGGCCGGAGAGCTCTCGGCAGCCGTCTTCGTCCCCGCTGTTTTGCTCGCCGTCTTTGTAGCCGATGTGCCAGCGGTCTTCTTTGCAGCAGACTTTTTGGCAGAGGCTCTTTTGGCTGTCTTGGCCAGGAGCTTCTTGCCCTGCGGCGAAGCTGGATCAGGGTAGGTCAGCTTGTTGAAGTCAGAGACATGGCCGTCTGCCGTTTTCTCCTGGTAGGTCAGCTCCAGACCGCTCTCATCGAACTTCTCAAAGAACTCCTCCCAGGAGATCTCTTCGATCGCATCGTCGTTGTGGTGCGGCGCCTTCGGGAAGAAGAGGCGGAGGATCCCGGGGTCATCCGCTTTCTCGGTTGCCTTGATTGCGCCCGGCTTGCCGCCGCGTGCCTCAGCCCACTTCTGAATCTCGTCATGATTTCTGGTTGTTTTTGCGAGCGCCATGCTGTCCGACCTCTGCTTTCGCTGAAGTGTAATCCGTCACAGGTTTGGGATGGCGGAAGGTGCCGGGACGCTGTCTCACAAACCTAAATTGCACTCTTTTTCGTGCGCGCCGGGGACATCGCCGGAACGGCCACCCCGCCCTCCGCAGGCAACCTGCGTCGCTGCCCTAGGAGTCGTCGTCTTCGCGCAGGACGCGCAAGGCTGTGATCTGCGGGTGCAGCAGCTTTGCCGTCAGCGAACGCGTCAGCGCCTCGAGAACGGCGGCCTGCTCGGCGCTGAGCGGAGCGCCCGACAGGCGAACCAGCGAGCGGGCGATCTCATTCTGCCGCGTGACCTCCGCTTCGGCCAGCAGCTGCTTGATGGCCTCGGTCGCTGGCCCCTGCGCGAGACGGCCGTTGTAGCGATCGACCTCCACGGAGACGATGCGCTCGGCGGCCTCGGCCTCGCGGGTGCGCCCGGCACGGTTCTCCTGCGCGACCTGCTGCAGATCGTCGATGTCGTAGACAAAGCAGCCTTCCAGCCCGTTCACCTCGGGCGCCACATCGCGCGGCACAGCGATATCGATAAAGAAGACCGGCCGATTGCGGCGTCGCGCAAGCAGCGCGCGGGCATGCTCCCGGGTGAACACCTGCCCGGCACCGGTGGACGTAATCACGATGTCCGCGCGATGGCTCTGCTCGTGCAGCTGTGGAAACGGAATCACGCCGGTCGTAATGGTGGGCGTGCGCAGGCCGTCAGCGATCTTTTCCGCACGGGCCTCGGTGCGGTTGGACACCAGCAGCGTGCCGGCGCCCTGTTCGATCAGGTGTCGCGCCGCCAGGTCGCTCATCTTGCCGGCCCCGACCAGCAGCACGGTCTTGTCCGCCAGTGTGCCAAAGATCTTGCGGGCGAGATCGGCCGCGACCGAGGCGACGGAGACCGTAGAGGCGCCAATTTGCGTCTCGGTGCGGATGCGTTTTGCCACGGAGAACGCCCGCTGCAGCAGCGGATCCAGGGTTGTTTTCACCGCGCCGACCTCGCGCGCCACGGCGAAGGATTGCTTCACCTGGCCGAGGATCTGCGGTTCGCCGACCACCATGGAGTCGAGCGAACTGGCGACGCGGAAGAGATGGCGGACCGCTTCGGTCTCGCGGAACTGGTAGAGGTGCGGTTCCACTTCGGCTGTGGGCAGATCAAGGAATCGCTGCAGAAAGCGCACCGGGCTCACGAGCGGTCCGGTCAGCGAGCTGCCCTGTGCGGCGGCGGCGGGCTCCTGCACCGTCAGCAGCTCGACGCGGTTGCAGGTGGAAAGGATCATGGCCTCGCGCACGCCCGGCTCGCCGGCCAGCGAACGCGTGGCATCGGCGAGCCGGTCCGACGGGATCGCGAGGCGCTCACGCACCGCGATCGGCGCGGTGGTGTGGTTCACGCCCACAAGCAGCAGAGAGGGTGCGGGGGGATGATTGCCGGGGCGGCTCATGGTGCCTTGAACCGGTGCACGACCGAGAGCTGATTGGCAGCCCACACCGCGAGCACAAGAAAAAACGCAAAGCTGGAGAGGTAGACCGCGCGCCGGCCACGCAGGCCCGAGTGCCGTCGCACAAAGATCATCACCATGTACGCCAGCCACATCGCCACGGAGAGCAAAACTTTGGGATCGCCAAAGAAGGCGGGTCCCACGGTCTGCAGCGCCACGACCGAGCCGATCAGCAGGCCCGCGGTCATGCAGGGCAGCCCGAAAAGCAGGGCCTTGAGCGCGATTGAATCTGTGGTCTCAAGCGGCGGCAGCCAGTTGCGCGCATTGCCCGCAGAGCGGAGCCGTTTCTGCTTCAGGCCACGCTCCTGGATAAGGTACAGCAGGCTCGCCACAAGCGAGACCAGCAGCGCGGCGTAGGCGGCCAGCAAAAGTGCCACATGCAGAAACAGCCAACCGGTGCGGAAGTAGGGATACGAGATCAGCTCCGTACCTGGGTGAAACGCGGGGGCAAGCGTCACCAGCACAGCCAGCGGCAGCAGAAAGATGCCAAAGGAGACCGTGCGGTAGCGGACGGCCAGCGCCAGAAAGGCGGCGGCCAGCAGAAGCCCAAAGGCAGACAGGGTCTCGTGCGTGTCGACCGGCAGCTCGTGGTGCGCGGAGACCAGCGTCTCCGTCAGCGCGACAAAGTGGAAGAACAGGCCGCCCAAGGCGGCAGGCATCGCAACATAGCGCCAGCGCGGACGGTTATACAGCGCAGCCGGCAGCACCGCGAGCGCGGCAACGGCGTACAGAAGAACCGCAACTCTGAGCCAAAGAAGGGACATATCCAAGCACGCCAGGCCGCGTCAGGGCGCAACTAGAAGTATAGATGTCCGGCTGCAGCCATTTACCCGGCCCCGCCGCTCCAAGGCATCGGGCTCGGCTCAGCGCTCCACGTGATCAAACAAAGCCAGCTCTTCGGGCGTCGGCGTTTCGAATAACCCTACCCACCGTGCGAGGTCCTCGCGGGTGATGGGCGGATCTTCCATGCCACGCCGCGCAATTCGCTCAAACAGCACGTCCAGCGGTGCGGAAAGCAGATGCAGATCCACCGCGGCATGCAGCGCGCGGGCATCCAGCCGCAGGGCGTCCCGCTCCCATCGGCCCCAGGTGCCCCACTCGACGATGACCGTCCGCCCGCCGGCGAGCAGCTGCTTGCCCAGGGTCCATTGCAGCGCTTCGATCTGTGCGCGTCGCGCCTCGTCGTGCAGACTCAGCGCGAGAGCTTCGAGCCACTCGTCCGGCGCGAGCCGTACTCCCTGCACCTGCTCTTCCAGCGCTTTGGCGCGGGTCGTTTTGCCGGAGCCGGGCAGGCCGCAAACGAGAATCAGCTTCGGGGACGGCGCTGCTGCACGGACACACATGGGGCTCCGGTCCGAACTGCAGCCACGCTACCCAGCCGCCAGGCTTTGTTCCAGGTAGGCCTTCAGCCGCCCCTCGATCAGGCTCTCCGGCAGCAGAAAGGGCTTGTCCAGCACCGTGATGCGCAGCAGGCCGGCGGCATGCTCATACTTCGCGGTAATGCCGTCCTTGGAAATCGTGCCGGAGGGGCCGTCGAGCGCAATGCCGTTGGCGGCGAGGCGACGGGTGGCGGTGGCGAACTGCTCCTCGGACATGGGAACTTCAATCATGGGCCGAGTGTACGCCAGTAGCCGCCGCCAACGGCACCCGGATGCGGGTTTCGGGCCAGTAAGCCACAGGGGGAGAACACGGTATCCTGAGCCCTCTCCCAACCCATGGCTGCGCCGCACAATCCGGGCTCCGAAACGACGCTGACACCGGCGATGCGGCAGTACCGCTCCGCCAAGGAAGCCCACCCGGACGCCCTGCTTTTCTTCCGCATGGGCGACTTTTACGAGCTGTTCTACGAGGACGCCGTGCTGGCCTCACGCGAGCTGGGCCTCACCCTGACCTCGCGCGACAAGGGCAAGCAGACCCCCATGTGCGGTGTGCCCTACCACGCCGTCGCGGGCTACCTGCAGAAGCTGCTGCGGCGCGGCTACAAGGTCGCGCTGTGCGAGCAGATGGAAGATCCCAAGACCGCCAAGACGGTGGTCCGACGCGAGGTGACGCGCGTCCTGACGCCCGGAACGGCGCTCGATGCGGCGCTCGACGCGGGCGCGAGCCAGTGGCTGGCGGCCATCGCCTCGGCCGCATCTGGTCCCGCAGCCTGTGTGGGCGTGGCTTCAGTGGATCTCTCCACCGGCGAGATGCGTGCCACGGAGTTCGCCGGGGCCGGTGCCTGGGCGCTGGCCTTCGATGAGCTGGCGCGGATGCGGCCCGCGGAGACGCTGCTCCCGCGTGGGGCCTCGATGACAGCCGGCGCGAAGCAGCCCAGCCTGCCAACCGCAGCTGCCGAAAATGGGAGTGCCCCCCCGGTCCGCGGTGAACAGGAGTCTGACACCGCAGCCGCAACCTTCGGCGGCGCCAGGACCGAGCTGGACGAGTGGGTCTTCGCCGAGGACTACGCCGTGCCCCTGCTGAGGCAGGGTTTACGCGTGCATTCGCTGGATGGCATGGGGCTGGGCGGGCGCCCGGCCGCGGCCATCGCAGCCGGTGCGCTGGTGCACTACCTGCGCGCTACCAAGCAGGGCGCGCTCGAGCACCTCGACGCCGTGCGCTTCTACGAGCGGCGCGGCTGCCTGGAGCTCGACGCCGTCAGCGTGCGCAACCTGGAGCTGGTGGAACCGCTGTTCTCCGGCGAGGGCGTCGAGACCACGCTGCTGCACGCGATGGACGGGTGCTGTACGCCCATGGGCAAGCGGCTGCTGCGTGCGCAGCTATTGCGGCCGATGGCGGAGCTGGGCGCGATCAATGCGCGGCTGGACGCCGTGGCCGTGGCGGCAGCGGACCTGCGCCGGCGCGAGGGTGTGCGGCGGGCGATGACCGGGGTGCTCGATCTGGAGCGCTTACTGGGACGGCTGGCGCTGGATTCTGCCGGGCCGCGCGAGGTGGTCGCGCTAGGAGCCACGCTGCGGTGTCTACCCGGCTTGAGAACTGCGGCAGCGGAGCTGGGAAACACTCCGGAGGGCGCGCGCTGGAGGTCCTTGGCAGAGCTCGACCCGCTCAGCAACCTGGACGAGGTGATTGCGCGGACGCTGGTCGATGAGCCCCCGGCTCTGCTGAGCGATGGGGGCGCCGTGCGCCCCGGCGTAGACCCGGAGCTGGATGAGCTGCGCGCCCTGGGCACCACTGGCCGGCAGCGCATTGCCGCCATCGAAGAGCGCGAGCGCGAACGCACCGGCATCGGTTCGCTGAAGGTGCGGTTCAACTCCGTGTTCGGCTACTACCTCGAGATCACGCGCAGCCACCTGAAGGCCGTGCCGCCCGATTACGAGCGCAAGCAAACCCTGGTCAACGCGGAGCGCTTCACCACGCCGGAGTTGAAAGAGCTCGAAGGCAAAATCCTGACCGCGCAGGAGCGTTCCGGCGAGATCGAGCGCAGGATCTTCGCGGAGTTGCGCCGCAGTCTGCTGGCCGAGGCGGCACGGGTGCGCGAAACAGCCCGGGCGATCGCCGAGATCGATCTGCTGGCCTGCTTCGCGCATGTGGCCGCCGGGCGCGGATGGGTGCGGCCAACGGTCGAGAACGGCACCGCGCTTGAATTCGTCGCCGGGCGCCATCCAGTCGTCGAACGCCGCCTGGAAGAGACGGGAGCAGGCCGATTTGTGCCGAACTCCCTTAGCCTTTGTGCCGAGCCGAGCGCGGGCAACGGCGGTGAAAACCACGGGAACACCAGCCCTTCCCTGCTGCTGATCACCGGCCCGAACATGGGTGGCAAAAGTACCTTCTTGCGCCAGGCGGCGCTGCTGACCATCCTCGCGCAGTGCGGCTCATTCGTCCCGGCAGAGCGGATGCGGCTGGGCCTGGTGGATCGCATCTACACCCGCATTGGTGCGGCGGATAACGTTGCCCGCGGCCGATCAACGTTCATGGTGGAGATGACCGAAACGGCGGCCATCCTCAACACGGCCACGGATAAGTCTCTGGTCCTGCTGGACGAGATGGGGCGCGGCACCGCCACCTATGACGGCCTCTCGCTGGCCTGGGCCACGGTCGAGCACCTCCATGACCGCATTGGTGCGCGCACGCTGTTTGCCACGCACTACCACGAGCTGACGCTGCTGGCCGACAGGCTCGCACGGCTCAAGAATGCGCGGGTCACCGTGCGCGAGCGCGATGGCGGCATCGTCTTCCTGCATACCGTGGAGGCCGGCGCCGCCAGCAAGAGCTATGGCATCGAGGTTGCTCGCTTGGCCGGCCTGCCGGGCGCGGTCATCGAGCGCGCACGTGAGGTGCTGCGCGTACATGAGCGCACCGAGGCGCAGGGCGTACGCGAGGCAGCCCCTGTCTCCAAAGAGCGAGCCGCGGCGCTGCAGATGACAATGTTTACCCCACTCTCGCAACGCATCGTGGATCGCCTGGAGGGCATCGACGTAGACGGCCTTACGCCGCGTGAGGCCCTGGGTCTGTTGGCCGAGCTGCAGCGCGAATTGAAAGGCGGTGGGGCGTGAGTGCACGGGCGGCACGCACCGGCAAGGTGAGCCTGCAGCCCAGGCCCATGATGGTTGCCGGCGTCATGAGTGGCACCTCGGCCGATGGCGTGGATGTCGCCATCTGCCGCGTGTCGCCTGCACTCCGCGAGGATGGGTTGCCGCGGGTAAAGGTGCTGGCGCATCGAGCATTTCCTTACGTCACGGAGGTGCGCTCTGCGGTGCTCGCGGCCATGAACGCAGAGGCGACCTCAACGGCAGAGCTCGCGCGGCTGTCCTGGCGGCTGGGCGATGTCTACGCCGACGCAGTCGCGCAAACAGTGCAGCGCACGGGGCTGCGGCCAGCCCTGATCGCGCTGCATGGGCAGACGATCTATCACCAGGCTGAAGCTGCGCCATACCTGGGTTCCGCAAACCGGTGCACATGGCAGATCGGTGAACCGGCCGTGGTCGCCGAGCGGCTGCAACTGCCCGTCGCCAGTGACTTCAGGACGGCCGATCTGGCCGCCGGTGGGCAGGGCGCCCCGCTGGTGCCGATGCTCGACCTCTGCCTCTTCCGCCACGCCACAAAGAATCGCATTCTGCTCAATCTGGGTGGCATCGCCAACATGACCGCGCTGCCCGCCGGGTGCGGCATCGACGGCGTGCTGGCCTTCGACAGTGGCCCGGCCAACATGATCATCGATGCCTCCATGGAGAAACTCACCGGCAAACGCTATGACTGCGGCGGCAAGGCAGCGGGCCGCGGCCAGGTCCTCGAACCCGTGCTACGCGAGCTGATAGCGGACCCCTTTCTGGCGATGGCACCGCCCAAAAGCTGCGGCCGCGAACAGTTCGGTGCAGCCTTCACCGAGCGCTTTCTCGCACGCTGCACGGCGGAGGGTGCAGGCACGCGGGACGTGATCGCAACCGCAACGGCCTTCACCGCGGAGACGGTTCTGGACGCCTACCGCCGCTTCGTGTGGCCGCACCTTGGTCAGCGCGCCCCTCTGGCCCGGGCGACGGAGATGTTTGTCTCCGGTGGCGGCGCGCACAACGTCACCTTGCTCAAACGGCTGCGCGCCGGCCTGGAGCCGCTGTATGTCTCCGTGGGGACCACCGACGACGCGGGCCTGGCCGCCGAAGCGAAAGAGGCCGCGGCCTTTGCCCTGCTGGGCTGGCTGCGTTGGCACGGCCTGCCGGGCAACGTTCCGGCGGCAACCGGCGCCTCGCGACCGGTGGTGCTGGGACACCTTTCGCATGCGTAATGCGCAAAGCCGCTGGCGTTGGCGTACCGCGCTGTCCCTCGGTTGCGCGAACCTCCTGCTTTCGCTCTCCGCCTGCAGGGGCAGCGACGACGCAAACACGGTTCGCTTCCTCATCGAAAGCTCGCCCAACAACCTCGATCTGCGGCAGGGGACCGACGCACAATCGGAGCGCGTTGGTGCCCTGGTCTACGACGCGCTGGTGCGCAAGGATGAGCACTTCAATCTGCAGCCCGCACTGGCCGCCAGCTGGGAGCGCTCCGACCCGCTGACCTGGATCTTCCATCTGCGGCCCGGCGTACGCTTCCACGATGGCCGGCCGCTGACCGCCGGCGATGTGGCCTGGTCGATTCGCAGCATGACAAACGGCGCTCTGATCACCGCCAAGGGCGGCGCCTTTGCGGGTGTGACGGCGATCACGGTACGCGATCCGCTCACCCTCTCATTGAACACGAAGGCACCGCAACCGGGGCTGCTGTTCAATCTGAGCGATGGTCTGTTTGGCGTGGTGGAAAACGGGGCGGGGCGTGATGAGGGCCTGCACCCCGTCGGGACAGGGCCCTTCCGCTTCGTCGACCAGGTGCAGGACAAGGAAGTCGTGCTCGAGCGCAACCCGGGCTACTGGGGTGGTGCGCCCACGATCGGGCGCGTGCGCTTCGAGGGGGTCCCCGACGACATCACCATGGCGCTCGAGCTCAAGAAGGGCTCGGCCGATGTTGAAAGCAATGCA
>CAXTFS010000047.1:0-15307 GCA_964243395.1 uncultured Acidobacteriaceae bacterium
GCGGCCATCGGGGGACCGCGCGAGGTCCACGGCCAGCATGTGCAGATAGCTTTGCGGCGGAACGGAGACGCCCACCATGGGCCGCAGAAACGCCGGGTTTGCATAGAGCAGCGCCGGTGGAAAGTGGCCGCCTTTGAGCAGGTCCTGCGGGCCGTACAGATCTTCGAGCAGCAGGTTCAGCAGGTGTGCCCGCTGGATCGCGCCGGCCTCGATGAAGCGCCACTCGTCGGCGGGGATCACCAGCGGCACGATATCGATCTGCCAGGGGCGATCGGCGCCGAGCGGGTCGCCGTAGATGTTGTAGGTGATGCCGTTCTCGCGGATGCGGCGCTCGGCGCGGGTCCAGCGATGGCCGAGTTCCTCCGGGCCGATCGCGCGCAGACCTTCCATCAGCTGCGCCCAGTGCGGCCGTGGCGCGACCCCGTCACTGGAGGACTCGTCATAGGTGCCGCCGTACGGCAAAGGCGACTGGTACAGGTCTCCGGTGGTCGCCACGACTACCGCTCCTCCGCCGCGACCGGTTCGTCCCGGAGCCGCTCCGGCGAGGGCCAGCGCAGATCCAGCGTCATGGGAAAGACCGGATTGCTCTCGGCCGGGGGTGTGGCGATCGGCTCGGGGCCGCGGTCGGAGACGACGAAGCGCTGCAGGCGCCGCGCACGGGCCTCGGTGGCGTTGGCGGGACGCGTGGTGTGCACGGTGCCATCCGGCGGACCGGCGAAGTAGGTGCAGCGGCCGACGGCGCGCCCATTCCATGCGTCGATGAGATCGAAGACGAGCGGCGTGTGCACAGGAATGGTGGGATGCAGGGCAGCCGAGAGGCGGCGTGCGCGGTAGCGGATGCCGGCGACGGCTTCGCCCGGTGTGCCCGTTGGGTGCAGGGGAACGTGGCGGCCGTTGCAAGCGACCACGTAGCGCGACGCGACGGTGAGGCCGGTCACCTTGACCTGCATGCGTTCCAGCGAGGAGTCGACGCTGCGCCCGGTGCGGCCGGAGGAGGTCTCTTCGGCGAGCACGTTCCACGGCTCCAGGGCCTGCCGCAGTTCGACCTCGACGCCGTCGGCAATCAAGGAGCCGATTTTGGGAAAGCGGAACTCCCGGTGCGCGGCAAACCACTCGTCGGGGAGGTCGTAGCCTGCGGCGCGCAGGTGCCGCAGCACTTCAGCGAAGTCGCGCTCGACAAAGTACGGCAGCATGAAGCGGTCATGCAGGGCGGCTCCCCAGCGGATCAGATCGCCGTTGAAGGGCCCCTTCCAGAACAGGCAGACCAGGGCTCGGACCAGCAGCATCTGCAGCAGCCCCATGCGATAGTGCGGGGCCATCTCAAAGGCGCGCAGCTCCAGCAGACCGGCGCGCAGACCCTGGCCCTCGGGCGGGTAGAGCTTGTCGATGCAGAACTCGGCGCGGTGCGCGTTGCCGGTCACGTCGACAAGCAGGTTGCGGAACAGGCCGTCCACGATGTAGGGCGGGCAGTCCCCGGCAGGCAGCTGGCTGAAGGGAGACCTCAAGCTCGTACAGCGCATCGACACGTGCCTCGTCCACACGAGGGTACTGGCTGGTCGGCCCGACGTACATGCCGGCAAACAGGTAGGACAGCGATGGGTGGTTCTGCCAAAACGAGATCATGCTGCGCAGCAGATCGGGCCGCCGCAGCACGGGGCTGTCCGCCACGCTGGGGCCACCGACCGTGATGTGGCTGCCGCCGCCGGTGGCAAGATGGCTGCCGTCATAGGCGAACTTCGCGGCGATCAGGCGGTGTCGCTGGGCCTCTTCGGCGAGCAGCGCATTCAGGCTTTCCAGGTCGTCCCAATCGCTCGTCGGCGGCAGGTTCACCTCGAGCACACCGGGGTCGGGGGTGAGGCTGAAGGCGCGGATGCGCGGGTCCGCCGGCGGCGTGTAGCCCTCGATCCACACCGGCTGCCCGAGGTACGCGCAGGTGTCTTCCACGGCGGCGATGAGGTCCAGGTAATCGGCAATGACCGGCACATAGGGCAGAAAGACATGCAGCCGTCCTTCGCGCGCTTCGACGCAGAGTGACGGCCGAATGAGTTCCGTCGCCGACTCTGCCGTGTCGGGGACCGGCGGCAGGGGATCGGGCGTGGGCTCTGTCGTGAACAGGTCGGGCCGCCGCGCCGGCTGCGCGGGCAGGGTGACCTGGCGCGTTTTGATGGCGCCCTCGGTACGCTCTTCGTACGCGTAGACGAGCGCATCGGGGGCGACAAACGGCATCGCGTCCACCGGGATGCGGTAGCCGACCGGCGAGTCGCCGTAGGAGAGCACGAGGCGCTCCGGGCGTGCGAACCATAGCTGGCTGGACCATGCAAAGTGCCCGCCGGGCTGACGGCGGCGCAGCGGCAGGATGTAGCCTGCAGGCTGCGATGGCGCGGCTGGATCGTCGCCGGGGTTATACGCCGGCAGGATGTTGGCCGCACTGACGCCGAGACGGTGCGTGAGGGCCTCGAGAAAACGCAGCGCGTCGGCTTCGCCAAAGCCGTAGGCCTGGCCTTCCTGGGCAAACAGATCGACGTTCTCCCACACCGGGACGCCGTCGTTGCGCGACAGGCAATGGAACGCCCAGCGGGGCAGCGCCTCGCCGGGGTACCACTTGCCCTGGCCAAGGTGCAGCAGCCCTCCCGGGGCGGTTCGTTCGCGCAGGGAGCGAATCAGGGCCAGGCCGCGGGTGCGCTTCAGCGGCCCCAGCGCCTCGAAGTTCCACTGCAGGCTTTCGGGTTCGTCGATGCCGACGTAGGTGGGCTCGCCGCCCATGGTCAGGCGCACGTCCTGCGCGGCCAGGTCGCGGTCGAGCCGATGCGCAAAGGCCCGCACCTCCGCCCAGTCGGCGTCGCTGTATGGCTCGGAGAGACGAAGCGCCTCGTCTACGCGACGCACGCGCATGGTGTAGCTGAACTGCACCTCGGCGGATTCCACGGTGCCGCCAACCGGCGCGGCCTGCAAGGGCGTGGGTGCGCCGGCGAGCGGGATGTGGCCTTCGGCGGTCAGCAGGCCCGAGGTCGGGTCCATGCCGATCCATCCCCCGCCGGGCAGAAAGACCTCCGTCCAGGCATGCAGGTCCGCGGAGTCGATCTTTGGCCCGGTCGCGCCTTCCGCCAGTGGTTCATCCTCTGCAAGCTGGATGAGGTAGCCGGAGACAAACCGTGCCGCCAGCCCCAGCTGCCGACAAAGCTCGGCAAGCAGCCAGGCGGAGTCGCGGCAGGAGCCGGAGCGCTGCCCCAACGTGTCTTCGGGACTCTGCACGCCGTGCTCCATGCGGGTGGTGTAGCTGATCTCGTCGCAGACCCGCTTGTTGAGCGCGACCAGAAAGCCGACCGTGGACTGCCTCTCCTGCGGAAGGCTGTCCAGAAATGCCTGCAGCAACGGCCCAGGCGCCCCCGCCGCACGGTAGGGCTGCAGGTCCGCAGCCAGCTCGTCCGAGTACAGAAACGGAAAGCTCTCGTAACCCGGATCCAGAAAAAAGGCGAACGGGTTGATGGGTTCGAGGTCGGCGACCAGGTGCACGTCGATGCTGAAATCAGGTGTCTTGCCGGCGAAGTTGACGCGCGCCTGGTGGTTGCCGAGTGAGTCAAACTGCCAGCGCAGGAGCGCGTCCGCAGGCGTCACGTCGAGCGAGTAGCTCAGAACCGGTGTGCGGCAGTGCGGGGCGGGGCGCAGCTGGATCACCTGGGGCCCCAGCGATACCGGCCGTTCGTAAGCGTAGTGCGTCCGGTGATGCAGTGCGACCTTGATCCCCATGCAACCTCATGCGTTTCCATTGTGCAGAGAATAGTCTCCGCCGACGCACTCTCATACGAGGTGCGGGCGAGGGCAATCCTGTGCAGGTGCTGTGAAGGTATCGTACCCAACAAAAGGGCTCGGGAACATGGCCTTCCTTGTCCAGGGAAAGTCCTTAGCCGGGGACACCGGTCGCCGGATCGCTGGAATCGGGTACGTTAAACTTGGGCTTCTCACCCTCGAGCAGATACGCCTTCAGCAGGCATTGCCAATCCAAATCCCCCGGGAGCCTATGCTCATCCTCTCCGAGTTTGATATTCAGTTTCAGCTGCCAGTGGCCGCCCCCATGGTGGCCGTGTTGAACCTGCATCCCTCCCTGCATCCGCGCCTCCTGTCGGGCGACAAACTCCTGGTCGAGCATCTGCCCACCGGTCCAGGGGGCGACAGGGCCAACAACATCGTCGTCCCGTCCGTCGACTACATCGACTCCTTCGGCAACTGCTGCGCCCGCTTCGTCGCCCCCGCGGGCTACCTGCGGCTGACAAGCTCCAACACCATCGACGCCGATCCGTACCCGGACACAATCTATGCGGACGCAAAGCAGTTGGCCATTGAAGATCTGCCCGCGGATGCCCTGCAGTTTCTGCTGCCCAGCCGCTATTGCGAGGTGGACCGGTTCGTGCCGATCGCGCTGGACCTCTTCGGCGGGTACGCCCCCGGATGGTCGCGCGCCACGGCCATCCGCGACTGGGTGCACGACAAGGTGATGTTCAACTACAACGCCGCACGGCCCACCAAGACCGCCATGGACGTCTTTACGGAGCGCATTGGCGTCTGCCGCGACTTTCAGCATCTCGCGATCACGCTGTCACGCTGCCTCAACATCCCGTCGCGCTACGTGACCGGCTACATCGGCGACATCCGCATGCCCTACAGCGGCCCCGGCGATTTCAGCGCGTGGTACCAGGTGTATCTCGATGGCCAGTGGATTGACCTCGACGCGCGGCATAACTACCCCCGTCTTGGCCGCATCCTGATGGCCACGGGTCGCGATGCGGCCGATGTCGCGATCACGACCAGCTTTGGTGCTGCCTACCTGAAGTACTTTTATGTGGAATCGAACGAGGTCGACGGGCAGGGCAAGCGCCTCGAGCGGCCGCAGTGGGAGAACAACGCACTTCCGCCAGAGAATCCCGAGGTGCACACGCCAACCCAGACCAACGGCCGGGAATCCAGCCCCACGCAGACGCAGTCAGGGACTTCCTAGGCCCCTGGCCGACGTCGGCTTCGGGTGGGCTTGGTTTTCCCCTTCGCAGACGTCTTCTCCGTGACGGCCGCATCCAGGCGCGTTCCAATGGCCGTAAACGCAGGCGTGGGACCTTTCCAGTGCAACTCGTCCACTGACTTGAAGAGCGGCAGATCGCTTCGCAGCGTCGCCAGGTCGCGGAACAGCAGCGCGCGGTCCCAATCGGTCTGCAGCACCTCGGCCAGGGCGGCCGGGCTTGTCACGGGCACCTGCCAGGTGCGTGGGTCGTGCGGAATCGCCTCCAGGTGGCCGTAGCGGAAGAGCACGGCAGCGGCTGATTTCGCGCCCCATCCGCGCAGGCCGGGGTAGCCGTCCGCAGTGTCCCCCACAAGCGCCAGGTAATCCGGGATGGAAGCGGGAAGGACGCCGAACCGCGCCACCACACCGGCCTCGTCGCGGACGAGACGCTTGCGCCGGTCGAGCTGCACAACCCGCGTGCCCCGAACGCACTGCGCGAGGTCCTTGTCCGGCGTGCAGACGAGCACCCGTGTCACCCGCGTGTCCTTGGCCGCGAGCACGGCTGCCGAAGCCAGCGCATCGTCTGCCTCGACCTCCTCCATCGCCCAGACCACCACGCCGAGCGCTCGCAACGCTTCCTCAAGCAGGGGAAACTGCGCGAACAGCGTTGGGTCGATGCCTTCGCCGGTCTTGTAGCCGGGCCACAGATCGTTGCGAAAGGACTCGATCACATGGTCGGTCGCGACGCCCAGATGCGTGGCGCCCGCCTGGATCATGCCCAGGATGGACCCAAGCACGCCCCGCACCGCGGCGACCTCGTCCCCATGGCTGTCCCGCGCGGATGGCAGCGCGTAGAAGTGCCGGAACAGTTCGTACGTCCCGTCCACCAGGTGCACTTCCATACCTCAAACGCTATACCCTGCGCACCCTACGTGCCCGGGTGATGCGCTCCGTTCGGCCCGGGGGTGCGCCGATCCGACGGAGGCATTTTGATAGTCTTGGCTGCACGGCACATCACTTTGGGGGACAGGTGGAGACTCGATTTCCCGCGCGATTCCGCGGATCCACCGCGATCGCTGTCATCCTGCTGCTGTTTGTCGTAGCCGGCGTCGCCCGGTACTGGCGCAGCACCGGCGACGATCTCGCGTCCTCCTATGTGGGCTGCCGCCTGGTGGCGGACGGACAGGCGAGCCACCTGTACAGCTACGACCGCACGAGCTTTGACGAGATTGGGGACGATGACACCTGGCAGGAGACCGCCGATCGCGGCCACGCCGTCGCCAACCTTCATCCGTACGTGCAAACACCACTGTGGGCGTATGCCCTGCAGCCGCTCTGCACACGCATGGACTACCGGCCGTTTGCCCGGCTGTTCAATGTGCTGTCCATGCTCAGCTTCGCCGCGTGCCTGTGGTTGACGGCTCGGTATTGGGCGCCCTCGCTGTTCCGTGCCTACGCCATGGTCACCGTGGCGCTGTGTGTGTACTTCTGTGTTCCGTTCCAGTATTCGATGTCCCTGCTGCAGACGCACGTCTTCTTTGTGCTGATGAGCCTTGCCGCGCTCATGCTTGCCGAACGGGCGCGCCCGGTGTCCGCAGGCCTTCTTTTGGCCATCGCCGTTGCGGTAAAAATCACCCCGGTCTTCCTGGTCCTTTACTGGCTTCTGACACGACGCTGGAAGGCCGTGGTCAGCGTGGCCATCTGGTCTGCGGTGCTTTGGGGCATCACCGTAGCGCTTGCGGGTCGAGCGCTGACGCACGTCTATCTCGCCGATCTCGGGCGCGTCTCGCACGTGCTGCTGCTGTACCAGAATAACCAGTCCTTTGCAGCCTGGGTGATGGGCCATTTCTACTCGCCGGATGAGGCGTATGACATCTTCATTCATCCGCTGCCAACCGCCGTTCGGCTCGCATCCCTCTTCCTCACCGTTGCGCTTACCTTGCTGGGCGGCTTTATCGATCGCGAACGCGAAAGTCGTGACGCAGGCCCCGCTCCGCTGGGTGCACTGCTCGCCATCGTCGCCGCTACGGCCTTTGCGCCGATCGCATGGACGCATTACTCCATCGTGCTTATCGCAGCCCTGATGCTGCTGGTGCATGAGAACAGGCGGTTGCGGTCCCGTTGGGTGTGGGCCGCCGTGGTGGGCATCATGGCCTTGAATTACCGGCCCCTGGCGGCGGATGTAGTGAGCGGCTTGATCGGCCGGTTCTCGATCCTTCGCGGATCCTTCTTTGCCGCGGTGCTGACGATTGTCGCGCTGGGCCTTGTTGCCTGGCTGGAGCGCAGCAGGTTCCGTCATCAGGTAACGCCTCAACCTGCTGGTATACGGCCAGAGCTGAACGGCTATCCACTAAACCGGTGAATGCGACAGCCAAGCCGGCCACATCAGAAGGCTTCTGGGTGGCCGTGTGCGTAGTCCTTTTCGCCACGATATCCCTGGTTTTTCTGCTTCCACTCGTTGTGCCTGTGCCGTTCCGGGCTGCCATCTCTGCCTCCTATGTCGCAGGCTTCGATAACGGCGTCGCTGCGATCGCTGCTGCTTCGATCGGCGCAGCGGTGCTCTGTTGGAGCTGGTGGCGTCACGGCCGGCAGGCTGCCACGCCAACAACAGAGCGACGAGGTGCAGAGCTACGAGGGGCAGAGCTACAGGACACGAAGTTAGGACCCGGGATCACGAGCGCCGCGATCTTGGCGACGGCCGTGTTCTGCTTTTGCAGCTGGTGGCTGCTGGCTCACTCCCACCTCCGCTATCTGGCGGATGCGGGCTACTTCCTTGAGCAGATGTCCTCCCACGTGGAGAGCGGACGAGCGCTGTACAGCGGCGTTGAATTTGCCTACGGTCCGCTGCTCTTCTACCCGACCGTCGTGCTGCACAGCTTCGGTTGTTCGTGGCTCCCGGCCTACTTCATCACCCTGGCGATTGAACAGGCCGCCGGCATCCTTTGTGCCGTCTACCTGTTGAACGCGTGGCCAATCGGGGGTGGGGATCGCCGCTGCGGTCTGCTGCTGCTCGCGGTCGGTGCGCTGAACCCTCTGCTCGGTTTGAACTACACGCTGTTTCGATTCCTGAGTGGGTTCGCCGCGCTGGTGTTTGCTGCGCGCCGCAAACACCTCGCGACTGCGATGCTTGCGGTCGCCGTGTCGGAGATTGTCTTACTGGGCATTTCGGCGGAACAGGGAACTGCGTTTCTGGTCGCCACCTTTGCGCTGGCAGGCCTGCGGACACGGACGGCTGGCTGGCGTTGGCTGGGGGTTGCGGCCGGTTCCATGGCGGGTGCATCGATCTTCGCCTTCACTGTGGGCCGGCCTTACTTCCACATGCTGGGCTCCTTCTCGAGAGGGGCGCTCAACCTGCCGGTTGCGCCCTATCCGCACATTGTCGTGTTTCTGCTGGCGGTGCTGTGGGTTGTTCCCTACGCCCTCGGGTCCTTGCTGCATTCAGACGCCATCTGCGGGGAAGAACTGACGGTGAGCTATGTGCTTGGCCTGGGCCTGCTGCCCGCTGCGCTGGGCCGCTGCGATCCACTGCATGTTTTTCTGAATGGCGCCGGGATCCTGCTGTTATCCCTTACCGCCATCCGCCATCAGTCCCGTGCCCGGCGCTTGTCCTGGCTGCTTCTGCTGACCTGCTGGATGGGTTGGCAACAAGGGGTGAACAACGCGCTGTTCGGAAGACGTACAGCGGACACCCTCAGGCTGGCAGCCATGCCGCAGCTGTCGGCGGGCGCGCAGGATCGTGTGGTGCGGATGGTTGGACGCCTGGATCCAGGGCTGGCCGTTCATCTTCGCCCCGGCCCTGCCGATGCCGAGTACCAACTGAATGTGGACGCGATCGAGGATCTAACCGGAGACGCGAAGATCGCGACACCGCTGGAAATACCACCGACGGTAGAGGCGGCACTCAAGAACACGGGGCATTACCGCTACGCCTACTATGCCTTTGGCGTCGATACCTTTGATCGAGCGGCTGCGGAGCGCAGCCTTGCCGATCTGAATGGAGCGGAGTGGGCTCTGTTGCCGACCGATGTTCCGCGGCCCTTTATCGAGATGCCACAGGACCTCGGGGCATTGCAGGGCTTTGTCTTTCCGTACAAGGCACGGCATGCAATTCCGTTTGATCCAGGCAGCCTGTTCAACGACAACCTGCAGCGGCATTGGGAAAAACGGCTCCAGGTCGGGCCGTATACCCTGTTTCAACACCGGGATGCACCTTAGCTCACGCCAGGCTTGTCTTGTCTGCAGAGATTGTTTTTTCAATGCGAGGGTCGGGGATCAGCCACATCACGGCAACCGCAACGTAGCAGGCGCAGGCAATCCACGGTCGCACAAACGCCAGGGGAATCGCCACGACGTAAACGACGACCGAGATCAAACCTTTGCGATCGTTTCCGACAGATCGCGCCAATGGGGAGTCGCTGCCACTGCAGGCGATCAGCGTTCTTGTGAGGATGTAATAGGCGATCGCGGCAAACAGGAGTAGGAACCCGTAGAAGGCAACAGGCCAGGGTGCGAGAGGGTTCTTGCCGACCCACGCGGTAGCGAACGGTGTAAGTGAAAGCCAGAAAAGCAGGTGGAGATTGGCCCACAACACAGGCCCTGCTACACCGTCCGCTGCCTGCAGCAGATGATGGTGGTTGTTCCAGTAAATACCGACATAGGTAAAGCTAAGCACATAGCTGAGGAACACCGGCAGAAGAGGTCTTAGCGCGACCAGGGCCACCCCATGCGGCGGCGTAATCTCCAGCACCATGATCGTGATGATGATCGCGAGGACGCCATCGCTGAACGCCTCCAATCGACCTTTATTCATCGTGCTCCTCCCCTTGGGGCTTGCGGCTTCATCGCAGCAGAGCCTGCCAGTTCCCGGGCACGCGGCCTGCGGGACCGGGCACGGGCTGTGATGCCGGATGCGCGTGCGGCGGCAACAACTCCCGTCCCTCGATCATCCGCTCTGTCGTGTAGTCGTAGAACCACGTCTCGCCCGGCTCAAAGCTCATCGCCACCGGATGCCCAGCATGCGCCGCGTGCACCGTCGCATGCTGACCGGGAGAACTGTCGCAGCAACCGATGTGGCCGCACTCGGCGCAACGACGAAGGTGAAGCCACCATCCCTCCGCAGCCAGACACTCGACACAGCCCTCGCCACTGGGCTTTGAAGCAGGATTGATTCCTCGCTGATGCTTGTCCACGTTGTCGACCTCGCGCTCTCTTTCGCTCCACTATGCGTCGAGCGCACCGCGAAGTCTACCGTTGTCTTTGATTGCAGGATTCTGATCGCCGATCCAGGTCTGCGTCGCGACGCCCTGACGGCTATGCTTTGAACATGCCCGAAACTGTGACAAATACAAGCTACGAAGCGTATCTGCAAACGGCGATGCACGAGGCCAGGCTCGGCCTTGCTGAAGGGGGCATTCCCATCGGGGCAGCAATTTACTCAAACGATGGACGGCTCATCAGCTCCGGCCGCAACCGCCGCGTGCAGGACGATGATCCTTCGGCACACGGAGAGACCGATGCCTTTCGTCGCGCGGGACGGCAACGTTCCTACGGCGATCTCATCATGGTTACCACGCTGGCTCCGTGTTGGTACTGTAGCGGACTGATTCGGCAGTTTGGTTTCGGCACCGTAGTCGTCGGGGAATCGCACAACTTCAGCGGAGGGCTGGAGTGGTTGCGATCTTCGGGCGTAAACGTCATCGATCTCGCTTCACAGGAATGCATCGACGTTCTCGGAGTATTTATTCGGGAATACCCAGCCCTGTGGTGCGAAGATATCGGCCAGGTAGGCGAGTAACTCGAGGCCACGGTCATCGATGTCTAAGTACAGGATCACAGTCCGGGGTGTCACCCACGGCTTCGCGGATCTGAAGACCCTGCTGGCGCGAGCGTCACCGAAACGCTCCGGTGATGAGTTAGCCGGCGTTGGCGCCGCTAACGCAGAAGAACGGGTCATGGCGCAGATGGCCCTGGCAGCGCTGCCGCTCGTGACGTTTGCGAACGACCTTGTCATCCCGTACGAGAGTGACGAGGTGACGCGACTCATCGTCGACAGCCAGGACAAGGCTGCCTTTGCGCCTCTCGCAGAACTTACCGTGGGGGAGTTCCGCGACTGGCTGTTGTCCCCTGAAGCGACGGGGGAGCGCATCGCCGAAGCGGCGCCCGGCCTGATGCCCGAGATGGCCGCTGCTGTTTCAAAGATCATGCGCGTGCAGGACCTGATCGCGGTGGCACGCAAGATCCGCGTGGTCACACGATTCCGCACAACGGTAGGCTTGCCCGGCCGGCTCTCCACCCGCCTGCAACCCAATCATCCGACCGACGATTCCCTGGGCATAGCCACCAGCATCCTGGATGGCTTACTGCTCGCTTCAGGCGATGCTGTGATCGGCATCAATCCAGCGGGTGAAGATGCGCGTGTCACAACCGATCTGCTGCACCTGATCGATCGCATCCGCGTCCGCTACAACATCCCCACGCAGAGTTGTGTTCTGTCGCACGTCACCACGCAAATGGACGCGATGCGTAATGGCGCTCCGCTTGACCTGTTGTTCCAGTCCATTGCGGGCACCGAGTCAGCCAACCGGTCCTTCGGTGTGAACCTGGCCTTGCTGGACGAGGCGCATGCGATGGCGAAGGACTTACACCGCGGTGATCCTAGCGGCGCACTGTCCGCGGAGAATACCTTCTACTTCGAAACCGGGCAGGGCAGTGCGCTTTCCGCAAACGCCCACCACGGCGTTGATCAGCAAACCCTGGAAGCACGGGCGTATGCCGTGGCGCGACGGTACCGTCCCATGCTGGTCAACACGGTGGTCGGGTTCATCGGGCCGGAGTATCTGTATGACGGAAAGCAGATCCTGCGGGCCGGGCTGGAAGATCATTTTTGCGGCAAGTTGCTCGGGCTCCCCATGGGTTGCGACATCTGTTACACCAACCACGCCGAGGCGGATAGCGATGACACCGATGCACTGCTCACGGCGTTGGGTGTGGCCGGTGTGAACTACATCATGGGCGTGCCCGGTGCCGACGACGTTATGTTGAATTACCAGAGCACGTCGTTCCATGACGCGCTGTATCTGCGCCGCGCCCTGGGTCTACGCCCTGCACCGGAGTTTGAGGCCTGGCTGGCCAGTGAGCAGTACGGGCAACTCACCTCGCTGAAACCCGCGTCGCTACTGCTCTGCCAGTGAGGTCCTCCATGCCGGACAAGCTGCCACCGGATCTCGGCGAGTCAGCCCAAAGCGAGTCGGCACCTGCACGCCCACCGTTGTCTCTCGCTCGTGTTTCTCTCGGGACAGCCGGAGACGCGATCTGCACCGCGGATCGACTGCAGTTCCAACTGGATCATGCACTCGCACGCGACGCGGTACACACACCGCTTGATGCCGCGCTGCTGCTGCGCGGGCTGGGGGAGCGACATTTCACTGGCCTTGCTTTGCAGAGCGCCGTCGTCCAAGAGGCAGCGTCGGGACGCCAGGCCTATCTGCGGCGGCCTGACCTGGGGCGGCAGTTGGGGAAGACCTCCGCCGTGTCGTTGGCAGAGGCGACAGGCGCTTCAGCAAACGCAGGAGAGGTCGCGATCGCGATTGTGGATGGACTGTCTGCGTTGGCGGTCGAACGGCATGCGCTGCCGCTAATCGATGCGCTACGGCCGCTCCTGCCGCAGAGTTCACCGCTGATCGACGCAATTTGTGTCGTGCGCAATGGACGCGTGGCGATCGGAGATCAGATAGGATCCATACAACACGCAAAATTCATCGTTGTGCTCATCGGGGAGCGACCGGGCCTAAGCGCACCTGACTCCATGGGCGTGTATATGACCTACCTTCCCACGCCCGGACGCACGGACGCGGAGAGGAATTGCATCTCCAACATCCGCGCCGGCGGCCTGTCGTACCTCGAAGCCGCACGGCGGATCGTGTGGTGCCTGGAAGGTGCAAAGCAACTTGGACGAACCGGAGTCGATCTGAAGGCGAACGCACGGCAGATCACGGGCTGACTGCCTGCTTTGCCAAGGCACCGCGAGGGGACGATGCATCCTGCTGCGCCACAACCTGGTTCGACGCCGGAGCCTTCCTACGGTCTGCGCGCGCATGTGCTTTCCCCGCTGGAAACACTGGCGCAATCCGTCTCAGCCATCGCGCCCAGCACCTCCGCTGCCCTGACCGTGCCGCTGGTCTTCGCGCTTGCGGGCGAAGGCACAAGCCTTGCCTACATCATTGCCATGGTGGGCATGGTACTGATCGCACTGTGCATCTGCATCTTTGCGCGAGACTCTGCTTCGCCCGGCAGCCTTTATGTATACGTGGGCAGTGCGTTGCCGTCGTTCTGGGCCGCGGCGGCCGCGTGGTCCCTGTGCTTCGCTTACCTGTTTACCGCAAGCTCAGTCATTGGTGGCTTTGTCAGCTTTGCCTACGCCGTGCTCGGTCCGTGGGGCCACCACGTTTCGCCGGTCCTGCTGGCGATTGCTGCTGGTGGAAGTGCGATGTGGATCGCCTATCGCGACATCGAGCTCTCCGCGCGGCTCATGCTCTATATCGAGGCGGTCTCCGTTCTGCTCATCGTGCTGGTGATTGGCGTGGCGCTGTGGCAGCACGGCATGCATCTCGATCGCCGGCAGTTTGACTTCAACGCGATCTCCCCATCGGGGGTGCGTCTGGGCGTGATCCTGGCGGTGTTCAGCTTTGTCGGTTTTGAAAGCGCAACCTCGCTCGGAACAGAAGCCAGAAACCCATTGCGAACCATTCCCGGTGCCGTGCTGTGGAGCACGGTGCTCTCCGGCATCTTCTTTCTTGCGTGCGCGTACGGAGAGGTGATGGGCTTTCGCGGCCTGCAGCCTGGGCTTGCGGAGAGCGCATCGCCGCTGCGTGTGCTCTCCGCACGAGGCGGCCTGCCGCTGGTTGGGCCGGTGATCGATGCGGGCGTGCTGATCAGCATGTTTGCGGCAACATTGGCCTTCATCATTGCGCTGGCGCGGCTGCTGATGCTGATGGCCCGACATGGCCTGGTCAGCAAGGCGCTCGAGCGCACGGACGAGCGACATAAGACACCGGCTCTGGCTGGATGCTGGGCTGCTGTCCTGGCGACGCTGCCCGTAGCTGTTCTGGTCGGGCGCGGCGCCAACGGGGCGGACGTGTATGGCTGGATGGGCAGCCTGGCTGTGTTCGGTTACCTGACCACCTATGCTCTTGTAGCCATTGCGGCTGCGGCGCACCGGCGGCAGCAGGGCCGAGTACGCACAGGCACGACGCTGCTTGCCGCCCTGGCCGTCCTGGTCATGGTCGCAGTCGCGCTGGGCACACTGTTTCCTGCCCCCGCTGCGCCGTACCGCTATTTTCCGTTGCTGTATGCCGTCTTCATGCTGTGTGCGCTGCTCTGGCATGCGCTTGCGGGCCGCCGGTTGATGGCGGCTTCCTAGCGTAGCGGTTACTGTGCATCGAGGCTCATAAACAACCTGTTCAGCGACTCGGCAAAGGTCGGGTGCGCGAAGATGCCGTCACGCAGCGCGGTGTAGGGCAGCTTACCCATCATGGCAATCTCGATCATGGACATGATCTCGCCGCCATCGGCGCCCAGGACGGCAGCGCCCAGGATCTCGCCGGTGTCCGGGTCCACCAGGGCCTTGATAAACCCTCTTGTCTGCCCTGTCTCAAAGCCACGTGCCACTGAAGTCATGTTGAGCTTCGCCACCTTGAACGTGCGGCCGGCCTTGGTCGCCTGTTGTTCACCCAGGCCAATGCGACCGAGCTGTGGGTCGATGTACACGCAGTAGGGAACCGGCCGGCCGGTGATGACGCGATGGCCGCCATTGAGCAGATTGGCTTCAAGCACACGGAAGTCGTCGTAGGCGATGTGCGTGAACGCAGGCCCGCCTTTCACGTCACCAACCGCATAGACGCCCGCAGCCGTGGTCTCCAGCTTCGCATTCACCGGGATGAAACCGTGCTCATCCGGCGTGATGCCGGCAGCCTGCAGGTTGAGGTCCTGCGTGTTCGGCTTGCGTCCCGCAGCAACGAGAAGATCCGTACCTTCAATCACCCGCACACCGTCTTTGCTCTCGATCGTGAGCCGAAGCCCTGCGCCTCCGGCCGCAACGGCAGTCGCCTTCGCCTCAAGCACGATGTCGATGCCGTCCTCGCGCAGCAGCTTTGCGACCTCCTCCGCAAGGTCAGCATCCTCCCCTTCCAGTAGTTGCCTTCCATGCTGCACAACGGTGACCTCGGACCCAAAACGACGGAACATCTGCGCAAATTCAAGGCCGATGTAGCCGCCGCCAAGCACCAGCAGATGGTCCGGCACACGATCGAGCTCCATGAC
>CAXTFS010000048.1:0-2296 GCA_964243395.1 uncultured Acidobacteriaceae bacterium
AACTGGTCTTTCCCAAGGACAGATCGGAGCTCGATCTTTCGGTGCTGGTGCAGAACTACAGCACACGGCCGATCGACTCGAAGCTGGGCTTTCTGGTCATGGGCTGGAACGACTTTCCGCCGTCGATCCCCTTCACCCTGGGTTCCCAGCCCTACACCGCGACGCAGCCCTTCAAGCCCACACCGCCGCCGAAGTACTACCGGGACAAACCGCTCAACATCACGCCTTATGCCGTTGTGCCTCCCCAGGGCAAGTCCGTCGATGCGCGCGGAGCGCTCCTGATCGCAAATAGCATTCACCGCGCCGGCTATGGCACCCTCCCGCCAAGCTATCAGTCGATCTCGGCAAGGGTGCTGCCGATCTCCGTCGACATCAAATTTCCCAAGGCCAGGCGAATTGCCTATCTTCCGGGCACCGGCGATGACATTCCACAGGCACTCGCCTCCGTCGGTCTTCCGGTGGCCACCCTCAGCGTCGCCGACCTGACTGCGGCCAAGCTCGCGCAGTTCGACACCGTGATCCTTGGCGTGCGTACCTACAACGCGCATCCTGACCTTCACGGCGCCCCCACAGCGGCTCTTCTCGACTTCGCCCGAGCTGGCGGCAACGTCATTGTGCAGTACCAGACGGCCGAGTTCACCGGAGCCGATGCGCCTTATCCTCTTTCGCTTGGCTCCGCGGAAAAGGTTGTGGATGAAGCCACTCCCGTGCAGCTTCTTGCGCCCCACGCCCCCGTCTTCAGCGCACCGAACCAGCTCTCCGCTGCGGATTTCAACGGCTGGATTGAGGAGCGTGGCCACGGCTTTCTCGGGACCTGGGACGGGCACTACACCGCGCTCACGGAGACCCACGATGCCGGCCAGGCGCCGCAGCGCGGAGGGCTGCTGACAACGGGCGTTGGCCGCGGTCACTGGACCTACTGCGCCTTTGCACTTTACCGCCAACTACCCGAGGCCATCCCCGGGGCCTTTCGCCTCTTCGTCAACCAGACGACTGACAAAAGGGAAGGCCCTCTGCGAAGAGGGCCTCTCCTTTGCTTCACTGCCATTTCTACCGGTGGCGTACCGGCGTCGTACGCTTCACCGGGGCTGCAGCCTTCTTCTCCACCAGGGCTCCGTCCGTCATTTGGATCATCAGCGGGGTCTGGGTGTAGGTGGAATAGGTGCCGGAGATGTTCACCGCCGCTCCCACCGCGGGTACCGTGGTCAACGGAGCCTTCATCGCCACGGTAAAGTCGGCCGTTTTGGGCTGCGCGTTCTTCGAATCGTCCGAGACCGCGAGTTGCAACTGATCTGCCGTTGCGGCCACTACGACCGCGCCGGGGATCTCAACCGTTTTGCCCTTGATGGTGTCGAACACCTTGTCCGCGTCGGCCGGCTGACCGTACTGCAGCACAAACTCCTTGTCGCTAAGCGCGAGGGTCGCCAGATCAGGCGTGGTCGCGATGAGGTTCTTGACCATGTCCTCCGGCTTGGGCGCCGGCGTTACGGTTGTCGCAAGATCCGAGGGCGGGTTGAGGCTGGCCTTGGCAAGCGCCGTGAACTTGTCATAGCCATCCTTGCTGCCGTGGTACTTGTTGTAGCAGTAGGTGGCCAACGTCTGGATGCCGGTCTGCTGTGCTGGCGGCGCATACGAAGCAGTACGCGTCGCATACCAGGCGCAGTTCAGGTAGTCGGGCGGCGTGGAGGTGTAGTACGCATTGGCCAGCGTGTACTCATCCTGCAGCACCGGACCCACCTGCTGGGTCTGATCCTGCGGAACGGCGGCGAGCTCGGACTTCAGCGCCGTGATGGCGCTCGCATTGTCTTTCTTCGCGATGTCGTCGTCCGCAATCGCCGAGTCGAACACCTGCGTCGTCTTGCCCTTCAGCGCCGTGAAATCGGCATCGCTCATCCCCTTGGGCGCGGTCGCGGTCAGACCCTGCTGGGCGTAGCCGGCAGCCTTGTCCAGGGCGGCCTGCTTGGCGGTTGGATCGGTCAGCTTGTCGCCATCGGCGCGGCGGTAATACACCTCAAAGGTGAGCGCGCGCAGGTTGTTCGGGTCGATGGCCAGCAGGCGATCGGCCGCGTCCAGCACCTTGGCTTCGTCGCCGGTCTGGCTATCCGCGAACAGGATCTGGTTGAGCACGTCCGGCTTTACGGCCGAATTCGGATACTGCTTCAGGTAGGCTTCAAACGCGGCAGCCTTGGCTGCGGGTGCGGTCTGGTTGGCCGCTGCCTGGTACGCGGTGTACTCCTCTTGCGACATCTGAACCTGCCCACCGGCGGCCGGGGCAGCAGCTTGTGCGAAAGAGCCC
>CAXTFS010000048.1:2306-6605 GCA_964243395.1 uncultured Acidobacteriaceae bacterium
AAGGAACACTGCTCCGGCAGCGGCGAGCAGTGAGTACGAGACAAACTTGTTCATGCGAACTCCTCGGGAATCCCCGACTTGAAATTTGGCAGGAGGGCTGCCGTGCCTTGCGCCAAGGAAAAGACGGCCTACGGCGAATACTGCGGATTATAGGAAGCCATGTTGCTCCCTTGCAAATGACTCTACCCTTTCCACGGGCGTTTCGGCTCAGGAAATGCTTGCCGGACCGACCCGGCGCACGCCCAACGCGCCCCGGGAGCCAGGCACCCGCTTTGTGCGGATTGTGAACCTCCTTATCCACAAATTCGTGGTCGACCCTGTTGCTGATCGGGGTACCGCCCCATAGCATGAGGGCAGCGTCCGCGCCCCATCCAGGTCCTGTCGAACGAGGTCGGAGACACCGTGCTGCAGCTCAAAAAGGTTCAGATTCTCGGCTTCAAGTCCTTTTGCGACCGCACGGAGGTTCAGCTCGACGGCCGGGGCATCGTTGCGATCGTGGGTCCCAACGGCTGCGGCAAATCCAACATCTCGGACGCCATCACCTGGGTGCTCGGCGAGCAGTCCGCCAAAAGCCTGCGCGGCTTGAAGATGGAAGACGTCATCTTTGCGGGGACGCGCGATCGCCGTCCCACCGGCATGGCCGAGGTCTCCCTGACGCTGGTCGATCCCGCCGTCTTTGAGGGCACCGGGGATGAGGTGACCTCCCTTGCTGCACCGGAGCTGGCTGGCGACTGGGACGAAAGGGCCTTCCGCGCGCAAAGCGCCGAGGAGACCGAAGAGGCCGTCGCCGAGGCACAGCCCGGCCAGACCTTGGAAGCCGAGGGCGCCGCGCCTGTCGACGTGCAGGCGGGCACAACGTCGGACGCAGAGGGCCTCACCGACGCAGGCAGGGGCGTGGTGCTGAAGGTGCGACGCCGCAAGTTCGGCCGGACGCCCGCCCGTCTTGGCGAGATCACCGTGACGCGGCGTCTGTTTCGCTCCGGCGAGAGCGAGTATCTGCTCAACGGCAAAATGTGCCGCCTGCGCGACATCCAGGACATCTTCTCGGGCACCGGGCTGGGAGGCGAAAGCTACGCCATTATCGGGCAGGAACGAATTGGTCAGCTGCTCAGCTCCAAACCGCTCGACCGCCGCGGCATCATCGAGGAGGCCGCCGGCATCACGCGCTTCAAGACCAAGAAGCGGCTCGCGGAGCTTCGGCTGGAGTCGTCCAGGACGAACCTTGCCCGGGTCAACGACATCTTTGAGGAGGTCACGCGACAGGTCGCCGTGCTGAAACGTCAGGCCTCGAAGGCCGAACGCTACGGCGAACTGCGTACCGAGTTCACCGCACGCTTCCGTGTTGTGCTTGCCAGCCGCCTCGGTCAGATGGATACCGAAACCGCCGCGATCGGGGCGGAACTGGAGCAGCTTCGCGGGCAGATTGACCTTGGGTCAGCCGAGCTCGAGACACTCGACATGGAACACAGTGCCGGCAATGCACGTGGCTACGAACTCGATCGCGAGATCCGCGATGTCGCCGCAAAAGGGAGCAGCAGCGCCGTCGAACTGGAGCGCACGCAGGCGCGTATCTCCGCTAACGTCGATCGGTTAGCTGAGCTCGAACAGCGCGTCAACACTGCCCAGGGCGAGCTGCATTCTGCCCGCGAAGCACATGCACAGCTTGCAGGCGAACGAGAGCAGCACCGCCACTTCCTCGAAACAGCGACCGCCGAAGCCAACGCCCACAAGGCCGAAGCGCTGGCGCAACAGACGCGGGCGCACGACGCGATGCGGGCCGTGCTGGCAGCGGAGGGTGGCGCCGAACAGGGCCGTCGCAACGCAATGAACGCCATGACCCGGGCCAGCAACACCCGCAATGAGATTGCCCAGGCCGAAGCTGCCCTGGCCGGATTGGATCGCGAGAACGAACGTCTTGCCGGTGAGTCCGACAGCGCTCGTGCGGAGCTCGAGACCATCGGTCAGCAGCGCGGCCAGGCCAGACTCACCTTCGAGACCGTCTCGGAGCGCCTGAAAGGTCTCGAAGCCGAGCTTGTGGAGCTGCGCGGAAAGCTCGAGCAGCGCCGCATGGAAGAAACGCAGTCGCGGCGGCGCGGCGATGGCCTGCGCGGCGAATTGGCCACGCTGCTCGGGCGGCGCGGATCGCTGGAGGCACTCATCCGCGAGCACAGCTACTCCACCGACACAGTGCGCAATATCTTTCGCGCCAACGCCCGGCGCGCGGGAAACAACGACGGCGGAGTCGCACCCATCGGCACACTCGCTGACTTCCTGGAAGTCGATGGCCGCTATGAGAACGTGGTCGACGAGTTCCTGCGCGATGAGCTGAACTACATCGTCGTGAAGAGCTGGGATGCTGCCGACGAGGGCGTGCGCCTGCTGCACGGCGACGTCGCCGGCCGCGCGACCTTTCTGGTCCACCCAAACGACGCGCAGGCTGCATTCCCCTTCGTCGAGGGCATGCAGAGCGCCGCGCAACCGGACCGCGAAGGCGTGGAGGGGATCGTCGCGCTGAAGGACTGCGTGCGCGTGCTGGACGGCTTCGGCCGGTCCCTGGAAGTGATCCTGCCGCGCCTGCGCGAGGGCTTCGTCACGCCCGACTCACAGACCGCGCGCCACCTGGCGCTGTCGAACCCACAAGGCTTCTTCCTCTCGCCCACAGGCGAGACCTTTCACAACGTCACTGTCACCGGCGGCAAGCCGCGCACGCAAGGTCCTCTGGCCCTGAAGCGCGAACTCGCCGGGGTACAGACCAGGATCGAGTCGATGGAGGCCGAGCTTTCTGGGAACGATCTCGCCACGGCGGCGCTTTCGCGTGAGATCGCCGAGATCACCGCCGCGCTCGACGCCCGCAACCACCAGCGCCGCGATACCGAGCGTGAATCCGCCAACTCCGGCGCCGCGCTGCGCCAGATGGAGGCGGAGGCTGGCCGTCTGGAGCGTCGCCTGGCCGAGTGGCAGCTTGCCCTGGCCCGCAACAAGGATCAGCGCGGCGGCCGCGAAGAGCTCATCGCCCGCAAACGGGATGAAGCCGAACGCCTCGAAGCCGAGCGCACACAGCTTGAGAATGCAGTGGCAGAACTCACCGCGAAACTGGCCACCCTGCGCGCCGAGCGCGAGGAGCTGCAGGCCTCGGCCAGCGCCGCCAACGCCGCGCTTGCCGGCCTGGAAGAGCGCCGCCGCAACGCGGGGGCCAATGCCGAACGCACGGAACGCCTCTATGCCGCGGGCGAGCAGCGCCTCGCGCAGATCGATGCCGCCATCGCCAACGCCGGGGCGGAACGCACCCGCCGCGAGGAAGAGAACACCACCCTGCGTGCCGCAGCCGAGGGCCTCTCGGCTACACGCGCCGAAGCCCAGGCCACCGGCGAACGCCTGACCGCAGAAGCCACGGCGCTGCGTGCCCGAGTAAACGAACTCGACGCCCGGCTGCGCACGCTGCGGCACGACACCGAGGCCCTGCGCGAGCGTCGCGCCGCGCACACCGCACGTCAGGCCAGGCTCAGCTCCGACCTCGAACATCTAGAAGCCACCTGCATCAACGATCTCTCCGCCGACCCGCAGACCCTGCGTGACGACTCCTCAATTGCGCGTCTCCACGCCGACGCACTCACCGCCGAGGACGAAGCTGCCCGTGCGCTGCGCAAGCGCATGGAAGCCATGGGTCCGGTCAACATGATGGCGCTCGATGAGCTGCGTGAGAGCAGCGAACGACACACCTTCCTCGAAGCGCAACGCACGGATCTGCTTGACGCAATCGAGAATACCCAGGCTTCCATCCGCGAGATCGACCAGGTTTCGCGCGAAAAGTTCGATGAAGCCTTTAAGATCGTCAATGAAAACTTCTCGGCCACGTTTACCAAGCTCTTCGGCGGCGGCGCAGCCTTCATGCGCCTGACCGAAACCGAAGGCGGCAACGACAGGGATCTCGCTGGCATCGACATCATCGCGTCGCCACCGGGCAAGAAGTTGCAGAACGTGCTTCTGCTCTCCGGCGGTGAAAAGGCGCTCACCGCGCTGTCACTGCTGGTCGGCATCTTTCAATTCCAGCCCGCACCGTTCTGCATCCTCGACGAGGTCGATGCGCCTCTGGACGAGACCAACGTCGGCCGCTTCGCACGCCTCATCGCCGATCTCAGCGACACCACGCAGTTCGTCGTCATCACCCACTCCAAGCGCACCATGGAGCAGGCCGACGTCATGTACGGCGTCACGATGCAGGAGCCCGGCGTCTCCAAGATCGTCAGCGTCTCGCTCGGCGGCCGCTCCCGCGGCAAGGAAGCCCGTACGGCCGCATGA
>CAXTFS010000048.1:6705-15304 GCA_964243395.1 uncultured Acidobacteriaceae bacterium
GATGAATCCTCTCGACTGGGCGCTTGCGGCCTTGCTGGTCTACTCCGGGGTTCGTGCCGCCATGAACGGCCTCTTTCGGGAGGCGTTTACCTTTGCCGGGCTGATCATCGGCTTTCCGCTGGCCTGCTGGTACTACCGCGCCGGTGCCCATGCGATGGCGGGCCTGATCACCACGCCGGCGATCGCCGAGTTCGCCGCGTTTCTGCTGATTCTGGCTGCCGTCACGGCTGTGGCGTCGTTGCTCGGCCGGCTGTTTCGGCGCGGTGCCCGCACCCTGGGTCTCGGCTTTGCGGACCGGATGGGCGGGGCGTTCTTCGGGCTTGCCCGCGGTGCGCTGTTGGGGACGGCGATTTTGCTGGCGATCACCGCGTTTCTACCCGCGGCACCCTGGATCCAGACGTCCAAAATTGCACCCTATTTGCTACACGCGGCCCATGCTGTATCCTTCACCATGCCCGGGGATCTCCGCCTGCGCCTCCGCGAGGGGCTTGGCCATCTTAAGGGGCTGAATCACCTCAAGTTTTCGGCCCTTTCAAGCACAGCTCTCCCCATTGGATCAAGTCAGGGCTTTCGTCGCACACTGGAAACACAAGTTCAGCCTTAGCGAGGGTACGCGAGTGAAGCGCGAGCTGGAGCACCTGGTACTGGGTATGCACGCCGCTGGTATGTCTTACACCGATGCCGTGCGCGAGTTCAAGAAGCGCTTTCTTCTGGAGGTGCTGGCGCGCCATCGCGGTAACCAGTGCAAAGCCGCTGAAGAGCTCGGCATGCATCGCAATACATTGAGCCGCACCCTCGCCGAACTGGGCATGGACTCCGCCCTGATCCGCCGCGGCATGCGCCGGCCACCGCGCTCCGTGCGCCCGGGCCGGGTCGATCTGCAGATCGTAGCCAGCGGACGTTAGCCCCGCGCCTTCGTCCAATCCACAGCATGTCGCCCCTCCGGAACTCCACAGAGCGTGTCGCACGTCCGTTCCGCGCGGGCGCCTTCCTCCTGGCCGCCCTGCCGGTGTGCGGTCCCGGCTTGTTTCCCTCTCCTCTGCTTGCCCAGGCGGCTCCCGCCAGCGTGCCTGCCGGGGCTGACAGCCCCCTGGCCTCCCCTTCTACAGACGCAACGACCTCCGCGCCGGATCTTCCGGCGAAGCAGCTACGCGCAGCCGAGGCGGCCTACCTTCACGGGGCCCATGCGCTGGACCACGGCGAGCTCTCCGCGGCGGAGACGGACTTTGCCCGGGCGACACAGCTCAACCCGCGCAACCGCGAGTACGCGATCGCCCTCGCGGTCACCCGAGAGCACCACCTCACGGACCTGGTGCAGAAGGCCGCGACCGCTCGCAAGGCGGGTCGTCCAGCCGACGCGGACAAGCTGCTGACCGAGGCGCACGCCATCGATCCGGACAACGACGTTGTGCGGCAGCACTTCGACCCGGACGGCAAGATCGTACCCCTGGATGCCTCGGTCTTCGACCCGGCCGACGCTGCTCGTGACCAGCGCGCCACCGACATCGCAGGGCTCGCCGGACCAATCGAACTGCAACCCGGTCCTGGGCTGCACAGCTTCCATACCCGCGGCGATGCGCAAACGCTGCTGCGGGCCGTGTACAGCGCCTTCGGCCTCAAATGCGAGTTCGACCCTTCCGTCAAAACTGGCCCGATCATCCGCTTCGATCTCGAAGGGGCAGACTTCCCGACTTCGGCGCGGGTAGCGGGCGCGCTCACACACACCTTTGCGATTCCGCTGCAACCCAACGCGGCTTTCATCGCCAGCAACACGGCGGAGAATCGATCGCAGCTGCAACCTCTGCTTGAAGAAACGCTGTACATGCCGGGCGCCACCACCGAAGCCCTGACCGAATACGCCACGCTGGCACGCAATGTCTTTGACCTCAAGGTCGTCAACGCTGTACCCAGCTCCGGCAGCCTGGTGCTGCGTGGTGATGAGGAGACCCTCTCCCGCGTGAACGCCACCTTTGCCGACCTGGTCGATGGCGGCGCGGACGTCCTTCTTCAGGTCACCCTGTATGAGGTCGATAAGAGCCGCCTGAACAACATCGGTGTGTCCCTGCCGGCCTCGGTGGGTGTGTTTCCGGTCGCTGCGGAGGCGCAGAGCCTGATCTCCGCCAACCAGAGCGTTCTTTCGCAGGCCATCGCCAACAACCTGATCACCCTCACCGGCAACACCTACACCGACGCCCTGACGGAGCTTGGCTTTTTGCTGGCCTCCGGCCTGATCACGTCGACCCAGTTCACGGGTCTGCTGGGCGTGTTTGGACACTACGCCGGGCTGCCGCTGGCCGGCGTTTTTCTGGGCTCAGGCACCACCGTCAATGCCCTGCTGAACACCTCTGACGTCCGTCTGCTGGATACGGTGCAGCTGCGCGCCGGTGATCACGGCGACGCCAGTTTTCGCGCGGGGACACGCTATCCGATCGAGACCGGCATCTACAGCTCCAATGCCTCGAGCAGCCTGACCTCCGCCGTTGCCGGGCTCTCGATCAACGGCACCAGTGTCAGCTCGCTGCTCTCGCAGTATCTCGGCTCCACCTCCGTGTCGGTGCCACAGATCCAGTTCGAAGATCTCGGCCTGACCTTGAAGGCGACGCCCCAGGTGCTGCGGGCGAACGATGTATCCCTCAAGCTCGATTTGAAGATTGAAGCGCTGGGTAGCGGCACCATCAACACCCTGCCGATCCTCAACAACCGCCAGCTGACCTCCACCATCACCGTGCCCGTCGGCGAGACAGCGCTGCTGGCCAGCTTTGTTAGCCGCAACGAGCAGCGTTCGATCAGCGGTCTGCCATTTCTGAGTGAAATTCCTGGCTTTGCTACGACGGACAAGAGCACCGAGGTGGACACCACAGAGCTCCTGATTACGCTGACGCCGCATGTCGTTCGCAAGAAGGGCGTCCAGATCACCGGGCGCCGCATGCTGCTCGCGAACGGCGCCGTGGCACCATCGCAGTGACCCCCATCGGGTGCCCGCTTTGCATCACGGCAGCGCCTTTGGTATCTTGATTGGGAAGGGCGGGAGTAGCTCAGTGGTAGAGTGCTTCCTTGCCAAGGAAGATGTCGCCGGTTCGACCCCGGTCTCCCGCTCCAAACGCCCTCTCCTTACCGCAGAACGCCGATAGTTGGAACTTCGTGTGTCCTGTGTCTGTGAGCGTTTTTGGGGCTCCAAGGCGCGGTACCCAAGTGGTAAGGGAGAGGTCTGCAAAACCTTTATGCGCCGGTTCGATCCCGGCCCGCGCCTCCAAAACATCAGGAAAAGCGCAGATAAGAGGCCGCCCGGGATGGGCGGCCTTTGTGCTGTAGGGAGAAGTGTAGGGGCTACCTGCGAGATTGCGCTTCAATCGTGGTGACGTTGCGGGTGTATGAGACTACTTCCTCACACCCCTGAGGAAGGTGGTTTCGTAGGTGGTCTTTCCTCATGCGCCTTCAGCCAGTCTGCCGAAGCTTCAGGTGAGATCAGCACCCGTGAGCCGAGCCGCGTGAGGGCTGGGCCGTCCCCCTTCGCCTTCATCTTGTCGAACAAGCGCCGGCTGATCCCGACGCGCTTACAGAACTGAGTTACCGATTCCACGAGTTCACCTTTCAAGCCTAGTAGGCTCAATTAGAGGGCCAGCGCATGCGCTCCAGTGGTTGTACCGAAGCGCACGCGGCTCAACTAAAGTTGTGCGAAGCTAGACCGCCGCTGTCCGACCCTGACTTCAGCCAACGGTGACAGGATGTCCTCGATGCGGAAGAACCAAGCTTCGACTGCTGAGGCTCGCTCCTTGTGCTCCACGTCCGCATCAACACGCGGGATCTGTGCGCAGAGATCAGAGAGGGTCATCGGGCCTGCCGCTCTGTCAACTCAGGGGCGCCAAGCCCTGGTCCGTGGACCTGCTGTGCCCTTGCGGCGTGATAACCGACACGGATCAGGGTTGCCGCGAAGTGAGCAAGGTACCAGTAGGTGCCGTCGTCATCCTCCGGCTTAGGGCGAGTCCAGCCAGCATCGCGCAGACAGCTGAAATGGATTCTTTCAGCGGCGGTGTACTCAGTCCCCGCGGTAAGCGCCTTTTGGAGTTGCTCGATTTCGAGGCTTTCGTTGTCGTAGCCATCGGCTATGTACCCCAGAGTCTTGTCTAGGTTGGCCGTCGAAAGACAGCTGCCCTTGAGCTCGAAATGCTTGACGGCGACTTCCTGATGCTGCAGCAGCATGTTCAGCAGGCCGGTAAAGAAAGCGCCGCGGTACATCCTGGCGAGAAGCAGACCGATGACGGCGCGCTTCGCTTTTTGGCTGGTGGCTTCGGATAGATCCTTCAGAACCGTTTCAACGATCGGCTCGTATTCGGGCACCTTCGCGAAGCGCTGTAAGAGGAGTCGAATGTCATTCTGCTTGGCGTCGAACTCAGCTTTGAACGAAGCTTGAAAGGCTTGTGCGAGGGCAGATGGGACCAGATCGGTTACGCCTTTGAGCACGAGGCACCCCCTTCCTTAGCCGTTACCTGGAGGTTGAGAGCGTCCGCCATCGGTCCCGCCTTCTCTGGGCACTGCCCGGCCGCCAAGTCTGCTGCGTTGAGGGCCTCCAGCTCCTTGTACTCGATGCCCAGAAAGAACCCGGCACGGGCCATGCGGGCCGCAAACTGCCGGCTGACATGAGACCGCTCTTCGTCGCTGGAGTTCTTGTCGAAGAACGTGTTTGCCATGTCAGTGACCGCGCGGGCCGCCATCACAGACGAGTTCACGTCGTCCATAAGGCGAAGCGTGACCTCGAACTCTTCAACAGCTTCTTCGGTCATGACCCGGGCCAATGCCCCGTCCAGAGCACCGGTCGGCATCTGGGGATAGAACTCGTCGCCGGTCACATCGAAGGGCCGCGCCAAGCTCCCGCGGAGCGCGTGCATGACCGGTGTTCCGAAGGTTTCTACATCATACGCCGCAGGCGGCACCGCAGGACGCGAGTTCCCTGCGGTGCTTTCGCCCGTGTCGTCAGTCGCCTGCTTTGGTGCGGTTTCACTTGGGCGCGCATCGGCGCTGCCCGTAGAATGGCGTTCAGCCAGCATGGGACTCCTACATAGTTCCTGCGGTGAGGCCTCGGATCGCTGTTAGCGCAGCTTCCGGGGCCGACTTACGTTTAGCGCGCGTGCTTCCGTGCGTGCAGCTTCAGGTACATCGCAAAGCAGTAGTGGTGCATGGCGCCGAAGCGCAAAGGTAAACTGGCAACGAGCTGCGGCACACCTGTGGTGGGTGCATGCATGGTTGATTCTCCAAAGCGTCTCCCATGCTTGCCGCAGCTCGCTATGGGCCCTTACACCGGGGAGCCGTGGTGGGACTCATCCGGTAGTGCGAATTTACCGCAGCATCCGCCCCTTGTCTAGCCTTTCAGAACCTCTTCTGCAAAATGAAATGCGTCAGAGCTCAGCTGATTTGCAGTCTCATGAATGCGCGGCCGTGCTCGGCCATGCGTAACCGTGCACTCCGCCTGCTGGATTCACGAAAGGTGCTGGACGGCTCTCTGAATCTGAAACACCTGTTTGGGGACAACCGGGGCGTAGACGCAACCTCCATCCGGGAGAAGTCAGAAATCCGATGCTCAGTCCCCTCCTTATCCTCACCGGAGCATCAGGCGCGGGCAAAACGACGATCAGCCGCGCCATCTCTCGGGATCAGCCCCGCGTGTTGGTTCTCGAGGCGGACGCGCTTGAACCACCATCAGCCGAGTTTGTAGAAACCATTGGACCAACCGAGGGACCTGGGGGTTCATTTCAGAGGAGTCGTGCACTCTTCTGGGTCGGTCAACTCAAGTCTGGACTTCTGGCAGATCGACCCGTGCTGCTCGACTATCAGTGCCGCATTGCTTTTCTGGAGGAGGCGCTACGGTTCCACGCCGTGACAACAGCAAGAATCATTCTCGTTGAATGTAATCGCCAGGAGAGAGAGACGCGACTGCACGAACGTGGCTCACCAGGGCTCGTTCATGACGAGATGCACAACTGGAGCCAGTACCTGCACAAGGAAGCCGAAGAAGCGGGGATCATAATCCTGAATACCTTCGACGTGCCAGTCGCTGAGAACGTCCGGCTTCTTGTTCGCTTCTTGCTGAACGAGCATGCGTAAAGAGCGAGTCACTAGCTGAGCAGTTCTCACCGAAGCGTATTGATGACGGTAGAGGTGCCTGCATGAGGCACGAGAGGAGCGAGGGTATTTGTCTGCCGGCCCTAAGTATTGATACGCGCGCTAGACGAAAAGTTCCGCGCAGCGGATCTCTCAGCTCAGGCCACTGTGCGCCGAGCGGCAGAAACGATCCAAGTCTCGCCACCAATCTCAACCTCGTTGGAGTACCCGGACGCCCCCATTCGAGAGATGTGCCCTACCAGAGCCCGGGCCAGGCCGGTCCCGCAGCTCGCTTCAGCGGCGAGTTCATCCGCTAAATTCGACGCACAAGGGACAGCAGAGACGCTGGCAGCGACTACCGATCTGTTCAGTGACATATCCACTCTCCTAACCGCTCTGACCCGTTGGAGGAAGAACGGCAAACCGAAAGAGGCAGATGCTGCAACTTCTGTGTTACGGGCGAGCATGGGAATCGTCACTGACTCAATGCCGTACAGGGCACAATAGGAGCGACCTCCGTGTATGACGTGAGCGATACAAAGGAGACGAGCTTGGCCAACGGAAGAATATCGTGATTGTGCCAAAGATCATCAGCTCTTTTGCGGCAGTCGCAAAGGTCCAGCTTTCTTCGAGCACGAACTTGTCGTTCTCGCCAGCTACTCGCTTGCCTCAATCACCGTCGCCAGGTTCTCCTTGATGGTCTGGGCGACATCCTCAATTGATGTCTGCTTGCTGAGCTCACGAACCTCTGCAGTGTTTGCCGCCTTTTCAGCTCCTACCTGCGCCGCGATCTGGCGATCCATCTTGAGAACCGCTGTAATCTCCTTTTCGGTGAGCAGCAAGATCTGAAGCATCAGGTGGTCCCGCTCATCCGCCCTCCGGCCCATCCGCGCCTGACGCATGAGGATGAAGCTCGCAAGGATAATCGCCTCCATCGCAACTACCGTGCCAAGCAGTGAAAAGGGGTATGGGTCGAAATGTGTCGTAGAAACGAGCTGATTCCAAACAATCCACAGCACGAAAAAGCAAAAGTGCAGGCTCACAAAGGCAAAGCTGCCGACGAAGGTCGCGATTCTGTCCCCAAGCCTCTCGCTTGAGGTTCGCTTGGCCAAGAACTCCTGCTCGTGTTTAGCGATCAGGTCTACGTGCGCTTCGATGTGACTTTGAGGCATGAATCAAGTATCAACTGAGTGTCTTGAATAGACCAAGATCAGCCTCCTTAGGCAATTTTCCTAACAGATTCCATCTACGCCTTGTCGACACTGTTGCTCTTCTACGACGCATCGGCCTTCCGCTTTCCCGGACACAAGGGAATGTAGCCAGCAGCCACCAAGCGTCAACTCGGGCTCGACCACGAACTCGCGCCCAATTAGGTCCGGCGGCAGGCTCATCTCCACTACGCCGAGCTGTGCTGCCTCGCTTCGCGCCAGCGTGAACTCCGCATCATCCAAGATCGTTTTGGGAAGCTCGAACCGCGTCCGCCACACGTGCCAAGGCTCGGGGGCGTAGACCAGTCCGGTACCGGTTAGGCTATCGTCCGGTTTCACGAGCAGCGCTTGCACCTCAACGCGATCAGTGAACCCGAGCGGTACGACCGTGACGATCGCGCGAACGCTTTGTTGCATCTCGGCAGCCTAGCACCCAGCAGCAGTTACATGCCCCGAAGCGCCGCTTGTTTGTAAGTCAACACAACGGCGTTTGTGAGGACTCATTAGAATCGACGTGTGAACCCGGCTCAGAAGCAAATATGCGTTCGGCATTATCTGCCGAGGGACGAAGCTGCATGGCGCCGTATGCGCTTCGAGCTGTGGCCGGATTCGGATAGAGCAGATGCTGAGGCATGGGCTGTTCGGCAGGATGCCGTCACCCTGGTCGCGGAAGACACAAAGACAACGGACCTTGTTGGTTTCGCGGAAGCGGGAGAGCGTCCCTACGCTGACGGATGCGACACGAGCCCAGTTGCCTTTTTGGAAGGTTGGTTTGTTTCAAAGGAAGCGAGGCGAGCAGGGATCGGCTCGGAGCTGGTCCAAGCCGCTGTAGCGTGGGCCAAGAGCCGGAACCTGCAAGAGCTGGCATCGGATTCGTTACTGGAAGATGCGAGGGCATATCAGGCACATCTTTCGGCGGGTTTCCAAGAGGTAGAACGCTCGATAAAATACCTTCTCTCGATTCCTTTCGAAAATGGCGTTTGTGGGTAGTAATCCTTGGGGTCGCTTTGATCAGGCGCGCCCCATGGTTCAGCGATCGTCGCGGTAGCATATGCCATGCTACGGAAACTCCACATCGCCACCCTCTGGGTCTCCTGCGCCAGTTCGTTCAGCCAAACGCCGATCATCGCAAAATCGCCCAGCGATGCCGAGAAGTTGCTCGCCAAAGCGAAAGGGCTCTACGACACCCCTTTCAGATCGGGTCTGATCAACTTCTCTTGTTCAGTTGACTTCGATTCCGCGCAATACCTAAAGAGCAACTATGGAGAGGCTGCTCAAACGAACAGCCCAATTGC
>CAXTFS010000049.1:0-15263 GCA_964243395.1 uncultured Acidobacteriaceae bacterium
GCAGCAGCCAGACCGTGGAGCGCAGGTGCGGGAAGTGCGAGATCGGCAGCGCGGCCGCAAGGCTGCACCAAACCAGCAGATTGCCCCGGGGCAGGGAGCGCAGGCGCGGGTTGAAGAAGGCCGGTGTCACGGGTGCGATGGGACGAGCCCTGGTGCGCTGCGTCGTCCCCAGTTTACGTTCGGCGCCCCGCGGCCGCCCGGGGGAGTTTCACACGGAGAAAAGCGACCCGGCTTCCGTCGAAGGCGCCAATACCGTCCTTCAGGCGAGGCTGAGGGCCTTCCTGTCGAGTGTTCGGCCCGCCGGCTCGCGCAGGGTCAACGCTTCATCGAGGATGCGGTCGGCCATGGCGCGTTTGGAGGCCTCGGGTAGAACGATTGTGCGTTCGGGGGTAAGAAACAGGCCGGCATTGCGTTCGGACTCAAAGCCTAACCCGGCCCGGGACACATCATTGGCCACGATGGCGTCGGCGCCTTTGCGCAGCAGCTTGGCGCGGGCGTTGTCTTCGAGCTGCTCGGTTTCAGCGGCGAAGGCGATGACCAGCGTACCCGGCTGGCGCGCGGCGATGGCTTCGGCGACAAGGTCGGGCGTGGCCTCGAGTGCGAGGGACAGAGCTCCGTTGCGCCGCAGCTTGGCAGCGGAGTAGGCGACGGGGCGAAAGTCGGCGACGGCGGCGGCCTTGATGACCATCGTTGCGAGCGGCAGCTGGGCGAGCAGGGCGGAGCGCATCTCGTCGGCGGTCGCAACGTGCGTCACGATGCAGCCGGCCGACACGGGCAGCGGGGAAGCGGTAATCAGCCGCACCTCGGCGCCGCGGGCGAGGGCGGCTTCGGCGATCGCATGACCCATGCGGCCGCTGGAACGATTGCCGAGAAAGCGGACTGGATCGATCGGCTCGCGGGTGCCGCCAGCGGTGATCAGCACCGTTTCATTCGCGAAGTCGTGGCGTGGTTGCGACCCGCCGGGCGCATGCAGCAGGGCGAGGGTGGCTTCGACGATGTGCTCGGGGCTGGCAAGCCGGCCGGCGCCGGTCATGCCGCAGGCGAGATAGCCCGCTTCGGGTTCGACCACGTGAACGCCGCGTTCGATGAGGACGCGAAGATTGGCCTGTGCGGCGGGGTGCTGCCACATGTTGACGTTCATCGCGGGCGCCAGCAGCGTGGGCGCGGTCGTGGCGAGGTACACGGTCGAAAGGAAATCGTCGGCGAGCCCGTGCGCAAAGCGCGCCACTGTGCTGGCTGTAGCGGGTGCGATCAGCAGGGCATGAATCGATTGCGCAACCGCGATGTGCTCGATGGAACTTTGACCTGCGGGGATGCCGTCGGTGGCCGGCTCCCAAAGGCTGGTGTAGACGGGCCTGCCGGTGAGCGCACGAAAGGTCAGCGGGGTGATGAAGCGCTGCGCAGACGCGGTCATTGCGACTTCCACGTCGACGCCACGGTCCTGCAGGCCGCGCACGATCTCTGCGGCCTTGTAGGCAGCGATGCCGCCGCACACGCCGACGAGGACCTTCATCGTTGATCGCCTTCCAGGACGGTGGCAAGTGAGAGGTTGTCGATAAGGCGCGTCTCACCCAGCCAGCCCGCGACCGCGAGCAGGGTGTCCCGGTTGGCTTCGTCCTGCGGCAGCAATGTATGCCGGTCGACTGCCTCGACGTAGTCGACGCGCAAATTCGGCGCCTGCGCGAGATGGTGCAGCAGCTTGCACTTCAGGGCCGCTGTGCTGCGTTCGCCCGCCTGCACTGCCGTTTGCGCGCACGTAAGGGCCTGCGAGAGCGCGAGGGCTTCGGCGCGCTGCGCGGGGCTCAGATAGCGGTTGCGCGAGCTGAGCGCGAGGCCGTCCGCGTCGCGCACCGTGGGGCAGACAACGAGGTCTACACCGAAGTCGAGATCGCGGACCATCGCCTGCAGGACGGCGACCTGTGCGGCGTCTTTCTGACCGAAGTAGGCACGGTCCGGACCGATGATCGTGAAGAGCTTGCTGACGACCGTAGCGACGCCACGGAAGTGGCCGGGACGCGATGCGCCGTCGAGGCGATCACTCAAGCCAGGCACCTCGACAAAGGTGCACATGCTGCCCGCCGGGTACATCTCGTCCGGCGTTGGAGCAAAGAGCAGGTGGACGCCTTCGGCCTCGAGCGCCCTGCAGTCGGCGTCGAAGGTTCGTGGGTAGCGCGCGAGGTCCTCGTTCGCGCCGAACTGCGTTGGGTTGATGAAGATCGAGGCGGTCACCACATCGCAGGCTGCGCGGGCCGCGCGCACCAGCGAGAGATGGCCGGCGTGCAGGGCGCCCATGGTCGGCACCAGACCCAGAGTCACCGTCGGTGATATGCGGGCGGCGCGGCAGGCCGAGCGCATGGCGCGAACCGTGGTCAGGATTTGCATGCGGCCTCCGCCTCGGCTGCCAGCGCTTCACGTACCTCGCGCGGCAGGTGGTAGCTCTCGGCATCGGACGGGAACTCGCCCGCCAGCACGGCCTGGCAGAAGCCGGCAACGGCGTCGCGCACCGCGCTGCCAGCATCGCCGAAAGGCCGAACGAACTTGGCCGAGGGTGCGAAGGTCAGCCGCACCAGGTCATGGAACACAAGGATCTGCCCGTCGCACTCGGGTCCAGCACCAATGCCGATCGTGGGGATGCTGCTGGCGCGCGTAATCTGTGCGGCGACCTCGCGCGGCACGCCTTCGAGCACAAGGGCGATGGCGCCCGCACCTTCAAGCGCCGCGGCATCGGCAAGCAGCCGGTCAATCGCCGGGAGGCTGCGGCCCTGTACGGTGTAGCCGCCCATGCGGTGCAGCGACTGCGGCGTGAGGCCGATGTGGGCAACCACGGGGATCTCGTTGTGCGTGAGGCACTCGACCAGCGCGGCGCGTTCGCCGCCACCTTCGAGCTTCACGGCTTGGGCGCCCGCCTCCTTGAGGAAGCGCACGGCGTTGCGTACGGCGTCGTCGGTGCCCGTGTGATAGCTGCCGAACGGCATGTCCGCGACGAGCAGCGCGTGCTCGACACCGCGACGGACAGCGCGGGTATGGTGCAGCATCTCGTCCACCGTGATGGACAGGGTATTTGGGTGACCCAGGACGGTCATGGCGAGCGAATCACCCACCAGCACCAGATCGACACCGGCTTCATCGACTAGGCGCCCTGAGGGGTAATCCACGGCGGTGAGGGCGGTGATGCGTTCGCCACGCCGTTTGCGCTCGGCAAGCGTCTGTACGGTGCATTTGGGACGGCGCGGCGACGCCGAGGGCGCGCGCTCTCCGATGAAGCTCATGGGTCCTCCAGTGTCGCTCCAGAGCGTCCTGGATGCGGCCTGTTGATCGCCACGAGTATACGCCGGCGCGGTGCGGTTCGGCGCTTTGCTGCCGTGAAAGTGGCACGGTCCCTGGCGGTCTAGCATGGTGGGCGACATGGGATTTTTAGAGCAGATCAAGCGGTTTGAACCGACGCCGGACGAAGCACGTGCGCGGCAATGGATCTATGTGCCCTACGACCGGCTGCACGACGGCGTTGGGCCACTCAGTGAGACCGCGCCGGCAGACGCGGTCGTGGTCCTCATGGAATCGCGCGGCAAGGGCACGCGGCGGCCGTACCACAAGAAAAAGCTCACGCTGGTGCTGAGCTCGATGCGGCACTTTGCGCTGGAGCAGGGGGCGCGCGGTTGCCGCGTGGTGTACGGCGCCTCACCCACCAGCTTCAGCGACGGCCTGATGCAGTTGCAGGCACGCTGGGACTGGTCAGAGCTGGTGGTCAACCGGCCGGCCGAGCGCGAGTTGCGCGTGGAGCTGGGCGAGGCGAAGGCTGACGGCCTGCGGCTTCGCGAGGTGGAAGATACCGCCTGGTTGACCACTACCGAAGATTTCCAAGGCGTGTTCGGAAAGCCCGAAACCGGTGGGCCGGAGCGCAATACACAGCAGGTAAGCGGGCGCCGGCAATACCTGATGGACCGCTTCTACCGTGCGGTGCGCCGCAAGACGGGCTTCCTGATGGAGGGGGCGCAGCCCATCGGCGGGCAGTGGAGTTATGACGCGGAAAACCGCAAACCCTACCGCGGCGAGGTGCCCATCCCGGCACGGCCGAACTTCGCGCCGGATGCGATCACGCTGGAGGTCATGGAGCTCATCGGGCAGCGGCATCCGGATCACTTCGGCACGCTGGAAGGCTTTGAGATGCCCGTGACGCGCGCCGACGCGGAGCGTGGATGGCAGTTTGCGCTCGAGAACATGCTGCCGCACTTCGGTCCTTGGGAGGACGCGATGAGTGCGGCGCATCCTGACCTGTTTCACTCGCTGACGTCGGCCCCGGTGAATCTTACGCTGCTGCGACCGATCGACATCGTGACGCAAACGGTCGCGGCCTATCACGAGGGCAAAATCCCACTGCAGAGCACGGAGGGTTTTGTGCGCCAGCTGCTCGGGTGGCGCGAGTTCATGCGGCACATCCATGAGGCGACGGATGGCTACCGCACGGTGCAGAAGGATGGCGCGCCGTCGTTTCTGGATGCGCACCGCGCCCTGCCGCCGGTGTACTGGGGCGTGCGGAGCGGGATGCGCTGCATGGACACCGTGGTCGCGCAGGTGATCGACAAAGGCTGGTCGCACCACATCACGCGCTTGATGGTGCTGAGCAACCTGGCCACCCTATGTGGCTTTTCACCGCGCGAGCTGACGGACTGGTTCTGGTTCGGCTATGTCGACGCCTACGACTGGGTGGTGGAGCCCAATGTGCTGGGCATGTCGACGTTTGGCGATGGCGGACTGACCGCGACCAAGCCCTATGTATCCGGTGCGGCCTACATCAACCGCATGAGCGACTACTGCGGCAAGTGCGCGCTCGATCCGCGTAAGTCGCTGGGGCCGGGGTCGTGCCCTTTCACGTCGCTGTACTGGAGCTTTCTGGAGCGCAACGAGGCGAAGCTGGCCGGCAACCAACGCATGCGCATGCCGCTGAACACGATGCTTAAAAAGTCGGCGAAAGAGCGCGAAGCGCTGCGCGCGCGCGCCGAAGAGGCGATCGGCATGCTGGAGCGCGGTGAGGTGGTGCGGTAGTGGATCGTCCGCCCGAAGAGATGAAGTTTGTAAACACAACGGCGTTTATCGTTCCCGCCTGGCAGTGGCAATTATGTTCGCAAGCGCGAGGGCTCCTCCGACGCTACGGGCAAAACACCAAACGCCCGTGAGACCTTCTATCGGCACAGGAGCCTCGTGGGTACTCAAGGCCTTCAGGAGCGCTTTGCGACCCACCTTCCATTTTTTTAGTTCTTCGTCAGAACGTTGTTCGAGCCAAAGCGCAAGGGCCTCAGTTGGATCAGCAGCCTCCACCTGAGCTAGGGAAGTGCCACCCTTGTACTCAAAGTCGATCGTATAGAGCATAGTGGCCACCCCTTATGTGATCGTGCCAGCTTCGCGGAACGTCTCTATCCTGTCGACGCAGGCTCGGCTCGTCTTTCTTTGAGCCAGATTGGTACTGCTAAGTCGCATTGTGGGAAGTTACAGAACTTGACAAGCACCAAGCCACTGCGTGAACTTCGAGCATGCCCGAGAGCCTCCTGCAACCGTCCATAGAAGCTGTTACCCCTGCCGATCAGCCGATGACCTCCGCCGAGGTGGTGCGCATCACGCAGGAGACCAACTATGGCACTTGGCGCTTCCAAAAGGGCTGGACGCCGATGCACATCGTCGATGCCGAGGGCTGCTACATCACCGACAGCAACGGCAAACGGTACCTGGACTTCAGCTCGCAGCTGATGTGCATGAACCTTGGGCACAAGAATCAGGCCGTGATCGACGCGATCAAGCAGCAGGCGCAGGACCTGGCCTATGCCATGCCGGGGTATGCGACGACGGCGCGGGCTGAGTTGTCGAAGCTGTTGCTGGAGGTGCTGCCGAAGGGGTTAAACAAGTTCTTCTTCACGACCTCCGGCACGGATGCGAACGAGGCCGCGTTCAAGATCGCACGCATGTACACGGGCAAGACAAAGATCCTGGCGCGCTATCGCTCGTATCACGGGTCGACGAGCAGTTCGATCGCCGCAACGGGCGATCCACGCCGCTGGCCGATGGAGCCACGGGGCAAGGCGCAAGGCGTGGTGTTCGGACCGGAGGTGCACTGCTACAAGTGCCCGATTCGTCACACCTATCCGGGTTGCAACATCGCGTGCGCGGATTACATCGAGCACATGATTCGCAATGAAAGCGATGTGGCTGCGGTGCTGGTGGAGCCGATCGTCGGCACTAATGGTGTGATTGTGCCGCCCCAGGAGTACATGGCCAAGCTGCGCCGCATCTGCGACGAGACTGGCGTACTGCTGATTGCCGATGAGGTGATGAGTGGATGGGGCCGCTCCGGCGCGTGGTTTGCGATGGACCTCTGGGGTGTCACGCCAGACATTCTCACCACGGCGAAGGGCATTACGTCCGCGTATGTGCCACTGGGCCTTTGTGCGACGAGCGAGCGGATCGGCGATTACTTCCAGGACCACTACTTCGCGCATGGGCACACCTATGAGGCGCATCCGATGACGCTGCTGCCGGCGGTGGCGACCATCAAGGAGATGAAGCGGCTGAAATTGGTTGAGCGCGCTAAAGAACTGGAGCCGTTTGTGCAAGCCAAGCTGGAGGCACTGAAGGCGAAGCATCCCTGCGTCGGCGATGTGCGCGGCAAAGGCCTGTTTTGGGCCGTTGATCTGGTGAAGGACCGAACTACGAAAGAACCGTTCAACACCTACGCGGACAAGATCAGCGGCAGGCCGCTGCTGGTGGATCAGATCGCCGCCAAGACGCTGGCCGAAGGCGTCATTATTCAGGCCTGGGTGTCACACTTTGTCATCGCGCCGCCACTGATTGTCACCGAAGAGGAGATCGGGCGCGGCATCGACACGCTGGATCGTTGGCTGCATCTAGCAGATGAGCATTGCGTGCCGTCGCTTGAACCGACGACCACCAGTGCTACGTCAGACGCGTAACACTGGTTCAGCACAGGGCCTGCTAGTTACGCATGAGCGGCGGGCGTGATGTTGCGCCGGACCGGGCGCCGCGTCTCCCCGCTCTCCGCGTCGAAGCTGATGATGAGTGCACGGGTGGCCGTCTCCTGAGCGCAATGGTAGCTGCGCTCGGTCTCGCCAGCGATGTACATTACGTCTCGCGGCGCCAGGTCATGCTGCTCTCCGTTGCGTGTTACGGCGAGGTGCCCACTGAGCACGTAGACCATCTCCACGCCGGGGTACTGTTCCGGGTAGAAGGCATTGCGCGAGTCGCCGGGGAGGAACTCCGCCATGCACGGTCGCAGACCGCCCTCAGGCACGAGGATGCCGAAGCTTTCCGCAATGTAATCGGGTTCGGGCGACCCCATGGGCAGGCGAACGCGATCCTTGCCTCGCTGCACGCGGAAGACTCCACCTTCGCCGGAGTCGAAGAAGTAGGAAAGATCTTTGCCGAAGACCAGTGAGAGCCGAGCCAGGTTTCGCAGCGTCGGGATGACGCGGCCGGTCTCCAACTGCGACAGAAAGCTGGCGGAAAGGCCAGTCTGTTTGCCCAGTTCGACCAGACCCATAGACCGTTTCAAGCGCAGACGCTTGATGCGCTGGCCCAGGCGTGCTTCGGCGAGGAGGTCCTCCGCCGCATCCGGGTCGACCGACTGCCGGTTCAGTTCTTCGGTGAGCTGCTCTGTATCCGTGGTAGCCAAGGTTCCATCTCCGGAGGTTGTGATCGCAAACTGTCGCATGTTGATAGATGCGCTTTCCGGGATAACGCGTTGATCCGCTCACCAGACTCTTCATCGAATCAAAAAATCAGAGCGAACGTATCTTTGCCGCGACGAGGCTCTGCCGCAACGCTGCCATGCGCTTCCACGGGTCGCGCCGCAGCCGCTCCCCCCAGCCAGGAAGGCTGGTCACCGCGAAGACCGGGCGCTGCTCGCTTTCGAGCTCGGTCCAGTCCAGCGGAACCGAGACCTGCACGCCGTTCCGGGCGCGGGGAGAGTAGGGTGCCACGGCCGTGGCCCCGCGCTCATTGCGAAGGTAGTCAAGGTAGATCTTGCCCACCCGCGCGGCCTTGGTCATCTTGGTCAGGTAGCGCCGCGGGTTGTCGCGCTCCATGGTCAGCACGAACTTGTAGGCGAGCTCTTTCACGGTGGCGAAGTCCGCCTCCGGCAGGATGGGCGCGACGATGTGCAGCCCTTTGCCGCCAGTCGTTTTGACAAAGCTCTCCAGGCCGATCTTCTCCAGGCGTTTGCGCACCTCAAGGGCTGCCACCGTCACGGTGCTCCAGGGTAGATCCTCGTCCGGATCAAGATCGAAGATGACCCGGTCCGGGTGCTCGAGATCGCCATTGCAGGACCCCCAGGGATGTACCTCCAGCACCCCCATCTGGGCGAGGCCGGCGAGCGCTTCCGCGGAATTCAGGGTGATGTACGGCTCGGGCTGGCCGCCCTTCTTGTCCGCAACCATGACCGAGCCGATGCCGGGCGGCAGCATGTGGTTGACGTGCTTCTGGTAGAAGCAGGGCTTGCCGGCGCCATCGGGGCAGCGCACCAGGCTTAGCGGCCGATCCGCGATGTGCGGCAGCATGCGATCGGCCACGGTCCAGTAGAACTCGGCCAATTGCCGCTTGGTGAGCCCGCTTTCCGGGTCAAGCACCTTGGCCGGATGCGTCAGACGCAGCGCCTGCGGCAGGGGCTTTGCGGGAGGCGGGGATTTGGCGGGAACAGCGTCAGCGACTGCGGACAGGTCCGGCGTGCCTTTGCGGACGGCAGCGGTGCCCGCCGATCTCTTTGCGGACCGCTGGTGTCCACTGCCCTTGGGCTGTGGCGGCGCGGTGGCCTCTTCGCGAACAACCTCCTCGGGTCGCTTATCCTCACGCAGGCCAAGAAAGGCAGCTTGGCGAACGAGGTCTTCTGCAGTCCAGGTGGCAAAGCGGACCTGCGCGACGAGCGCAGGCCTGACCCAGAGCGCGCCGCGACGTGCGTCGGTGGGGACCTTGGCGAATGGCGGCGATTTGGTCTCCAGGGCCGCGACCTGGGTGCGCAGCTCACGGCGCATCTTCTGCGTGAAGCCAGTGCCGGTGCGGCCTGCGTAGATCAGCTTGCCATCGGCGTAGTAGCCGATCAGCAGGGAACCGACGCGGTCCGGGCCGTCGGAGGATAAGGTGAAGCCACCCACGACAAACTCCTGCTCATGCAGGCACTTTGCCTTGAGCCAGTCGCTGTTGCGGCCCGGATGGTACGGGGCGTCGGCGCGCTTGGAGACGATGCCTTCGGCGTGCAGCTTGCAGGCCTGCTCGAACATGGCGCCGCCACCCGTTTCGAGATGCTCACTTAGCCGCACCACGCTGCCTTCATCGGGCGGCAGCAGACGGCTCAGCAGGGCCTTGCGGTCGCGCAAGGGCAGCCCGCGAGGATTACGTCCCTCAACGTGCAAAAGATCGAAGCAGAAGAACGTCAGCGGGTTCTTAGCACCTTGCTGGAACGAGGCCTGCAGGTCGGCAAAGTTTGTGGTGCCATCTTCGGCAAGCACCACCACCTCCCCATCCAGCGTGAAGCTGTTCGGAGGCAGCTTTGCGACCGCGTCGGCAACGGCAGGCACGCGGTAGGTCCAGTCGAGCCCGCTGCGGGTGAGCATCTGCACCCCGCGCAAGCTTTTGCGCGCCTGCATGCGGTAGCCATCGAGCTTGAGCTCATGCAGCCAGCCTTTGCCCTCCGGGGGAGCCTCGGTCTCCTGCGCCAGCTGCGGTGCGATGAATTCGGGCTGAGCCTCCTTCGGCAGATCGTCCAGCCCGAGGTCGGCAACGGTTGCGACGGGCGCAGCAGCCGGCTTTGCCGGTCGCCGCGGAGCAATCGTGAGCGGCTTCGCAGCGGGTACGGGCGGTGCGGGAGCGGCTTCTTCCGACGTTGCCGAACTGGTTTCCTCCGGCACTGCGGGTGAATCGCGGCGGTACCAGGCCTGCCCGGTTCCGGCAGTCTCTTTCGAGTTCCACACGTGGTCTTCGGCCTGGGCGATCTGCTCCATCGAGCGGCCCGTCAGCGCGGAGTCCGGTTCTTCCTCCGTGATTGCCGGCGCGTCTTTGCCACGCTCAAACGCATCGTGCTCCTTGATGAGAAGCCACTGCGGCTTGTCGGAGCTCTTCCATCGTCCACCCGGGCTGGGCTTGGTGGTGTGCATGCGCACCAGCGTCCACTTGCCCCGCATCTTGGAGCCGTGCATCTCGAACTTCAGGCTGCCTTCGCGGAGTCCCGCCTCGACATTTTCATGGCCGGGCTGCGGCCACCAGGTGCCCTGATCCCACACCATCACGGTGCCGCCGCCGTACTGCCCCTTGGGAATGACGCCCTCAAAGCCGCCGTACTCCATCGGATGGTCTTCCACCTGCACCGCGAGGCGGCGGTCGCCGGTGTAGTAGCTGGGTCCCTTGGCAACCGCCCAGCTCTTCAGCACACCGCTCCAACCCAGTCGAAAGTCGTAGTGGAGGTGACTGGCAGCGTGCCTTTGAATCACAAACGGCAGGCCGGCAGCGGCCTTGCCACGGGCAGCCTGGACTCGGGCGGCAGGGGCGCTCTTCCCATCGCCGCTGGGCTCGGCGGTGACCCCGAAATCCCGCATGCTGCGGTACTTTGCCAGCTGCGAGTCGACAAGGTCCGCCGGCGACTCTGACGGGGTGGCTTTCGCTTCGGCTGCCGGTGGTGACTCCGGCGCGGCGGGAACCAGTTTTGCACCGGTTGCCTTACTCGCCGGCTTGCTGGCTGTCTTTGTCGTGCGGGATCCTGCCATAGATTGCGGCTACGCGCTCTTCCGCTTCGACGAGGATGCCTTGCTGGCCTGCTTGGCCGCAGACTTCACCGGCTTGGGGGCGGTGGCCTGCACCAGCGAGAGGCCGGCCCGCTTGGGCCCCTTCTTCTCGTGGGCGGCGGGCTTGTCCTGTGCCGGCTCCCCAGCTGCCTCTTCCGTCGGTGTGCCCCCGCCAACGCTCTTGCGCAGCGCGTCCATCAGGTTGATGACCTTGCCGCGTGCCGGTGCCGCCTCAACGTCCTGCGGTACGGGGAGGTGCTTCAACTTGGCGTCCACGAGCTCCTTGACCGCGACCTCATAGCCGTCAACAAACTTGGATGGATCAAAGTCACTGGCACGCTTCTGGATCAGCATCTTGGCGAGGTCCAGCGAGTCGCTGCTGACCTCGACGCGCTTGATGTCACGGAAGTAATCGGCCGAGTCACGCAACTCCGCCTTGTAGCGCATGGTGTAGGCCATCATGCCGCCGTTTGGGTCCTTGCCCACCGGCGAAATGGCAACCACATGCTCACGGCCACCAAAGGCGATCTTGGTCAGTGCCACCTTTTTCGTGTCGATCAGTGCCTGACGCACGGTCGCGAAGGCCTCGGTCTGCGCATCGTTTTCTGGAATGACAAAGTAAGGTTTTTCGAAGTACGCCGGCGAGATCTGCTCCTCGTCGACAAACTGCATCACTTCCATGGCGTGCTTCGAGGGCACCCGAAGGTGGGCAAGTTCTTCAGGCTCAATCGTGACGTACTGACCCTTCGAGTACTCATAACCCTTGACGATCTGGCTCTGCTGCACGGGCGGCGGAGCGGGCTCGTCGCCCTCCTCCGGTGGGTTCTCAACGGCGCTCGCGACCATCTTCTGGTAGCGCACGCGCTCACCGCTGGCACGATCAATCTGATGGAAGCGGATCTCGCTCTTTGCCTCGGTGGCGACAAAAAGTTTTACGCCGAAAGAGACCAGGGAGATGGTAATCTGCCCGCTCCAGTAGGGTCGTGCCATGACTGCACCTCGCGCTGATGCTCAAACAATAGAGTGAGACGGGTGCCTTTGGGATGTACCAAGAGCGATACCTCTTTGGTAACAGCGCTCCCCGTTTACTACCTGTGCATCTAACGCGAGCTTTCAGCGAGCGGTACGGGCAGTTGTGCTACTCAAAGCGCAGGTCGACCCGCCCCGCGGTCGAGAACTGGCTCGTCACAACCGATTGGCTGCCCGCGATCGTGTTGCCAGTCCAGGATCCTGTGGTAATCCACTGCCCAGCGCGTAGTCCGCCGGTCCGCGCCGCGCCATGGTTCGCCAGCCAGGGCAACAGGCCAAGCAGGTCTCCCGACGTGTTGGAACCCGTGCGTTGCACGCGAAGAACGCCGTCGACGATCAGTTCAACCGTTTCGGTGGAGAAATCTACATTGCGCCAATCGGCAAAGGCCGGGCCGTACACAAAGCCGCCGTGCATCTGCAGGTCGGCGAGCATCGCCTCGCGCGCCACCTGCGACGGATCCGCAAAAGCAGACTCAAGCACCTCGATGGCCGGGTGGCACGAGGCCATCGCGTCGAGCACCTCGGCGCGCGTGTAGGGTGGCTCCTGCGGATCGGGGCGCGCTGGGAGGTCTTTGCCGACCAGAAAGGCAATCTCTGCTTCCAGCCCGCGATAGCGCCAGCGCGGTCCGCTGAGGACGGCACCGTTGGCTGCCATCCAGGCCAGGGGCATCGGCGCAAACATCGGCGTGGTGTCCGGGTTCGGAGCGCCCACCTTCCAGCCGCCAAGCTCCCCAAAGTTGCGGGCGACGCCATCCTGCACGGCGTACACCTCTTCGGTGCCGACGGGCAGCAGCGCCGTGGGCAAGCCATTCAGCGGCTGTGCTGTCCGCCGCGCATCCAGCAGCAGATTTGTTGTTTCGGTGAGGATCTCTTCGCGTGCTCCGGTCATCGTTCTCTCCTCGCACCGCGTTGCGGTGCAACGGCTCAGCCAATCCACGTCTGATCCATCTCTGATGCGCGGCTTGGCGATGTGAACTCGCCATGTCTGTTTACTCGCCGAGCATAAAGCGGCGGATGCTGTGGGCCCGGCCGGTGCCGCCGTCGCACTCGATCAGCGTGGCGCACAGCTTTGGATTGCCTTTGGCGGCTTCAAATTTACCGGGCATGCCGGTGAGAAAGCGCTTCAGCACAAGCTCCGTCTCCATGCCGATGACGGAGTCGAACGGGCCCGACATCCCGACGTCGGTCTGGTAGGCGGTGCCGTTAGGGAGAACGCGTTCGTCGGCCGTTGGAATGTGGGTATGAGTGCCAAGAACCGCCGTGACGCGGCCATCGAGGTACCAGCCAAGCGCGACCTTTTCGCTCGTCGCTTCGCCATGGAAGTCGAGCAGAATGACCTTGGCCGTCAGCTTGGCGAGCAGTTCGTCGGTCTTGCGGAACGGATCGTCGCAGGAGCTCATAAAGACGCGGCCCTGCAGATTGATCACGGCATAGGCCTGCCCATTGGGCAGCGCGCCCTCATAAACGCCGAAGCCCGGCGTGCCAGCGGCGTAGTTTGCGGGGCGAAGGATGCGCCGGCCACGTTCGTGCGAGGTCGCGGGCAGGGTCATGTACTCGAAAATTTCTTTCTTGTCCCAGATGTGATTGCCGGTGGTGATCACATGGGCGCCGAGGTCGAAAAGTTCTTCGGCAATGGCGGGCGTGATGCCAAAGCCGCCCGCGGCGTTTTCGCCGTTGATGACGAGGAGATCGACGTCGTGAGTTTCGAGAAGCTGGGGCAGGTGTTCGCGAACAATATGGCGGCCGGCGGAGCCGAAGACGTCGCCGACAAAGAGGATCTTCATACAGAGAACAGGGTACAGGGATTAGGGCCCAGGCTTCAGGAATGCGGCATGCTCTCGGCTCTTTCGATAGCAACGCTGTCCCGAACCCTGGGCCCTACGCCCTGAACCCTGAACCCTGGACGCTGTACCCTGTCCTCATGATCGAGATGCAGTACAACTTCCCACTGCTGTCGGGGCTGCCGGCCGAGTGGCGCGATCGGCTGCGCTGGGCGGTGGATGCGCTTGGGGCCGAGGACTTCGACGCGGTGCGGCCCACGTTCCGCAGCCCGCATCCGGAGCTGGTGTCGGTGGCCGCGCACTGGTTGCAGGTGCCCGAAGACCGCCTCTTTTTGACCGATGGAGCGCATCACGGCTGCCTGATCGCGATGATGGCCGCGGGGCTTGCTGGAAATGCCATTGCGATGGATGCGGCGGCCTATACGGGCGCACTGGAGCAGGCGCGGGCGCTCGGATCGCCGATCGTTGGGTGTGCCGTGGATGCAGAGGGCATGACTGCGGAGAGCCTGCGCGATGCCTGTAAGCGCGGGCGGGAAAACGGCGCTCCGCTAGCGGCGATCTTCTGCACGGTGACGGTGCACAATCCGCTGGGCTGCACGGCGTCGATCGGGCGCCGCGAGGAGATCGTGGCGATCGCGCGCGAGTTTGATCTGCTGGTCATAGAAGACGACACCTACGGGTTCATGGAACCGCTGGCGCCGGAGCGGCTGTACGATCTGGCGCCGGAGCGGACGTTCTATGTGGGCTCGCTGAGCAAGAGCTATGTGCCGGCGTCGCGGACGGGGTTTCTGGTGGCGCCGGAGCGATTCGACGCGGGGGTCTGGGCGGCGATCAAGAACACGGCGACGGGCAGCTCGCTGGTGCACCACGCGGCGGCGTGCTCGCTGATTGCGGACGGCAGTGTGGACCGCGTGATCGTGGCCAAGAACCAGGAAGGGGCGCGGCGCAACGCGGCGGCGCGGGCGGTGCTGGGGGATCGATGTTGGCCGGGGGCGCGTTCGGCGTGGCACCTGTGGGTGGCGCTGCCGGAGAGCGTGACCCCGCAGGCGTTCGAGGCGCAGATGCGGGAGCACGGCGTCTGCATCAGCGGCGGGAACTGGTTTGCGGCGTGCCCGGAGGCGCCGCATGGGTTCCGTATGGCGCTGGGCGGCGAGGTGGACGCGGCGGTGACGCAGCGCGGGGTAGAGCTGGTCGCGGCGGCGTTGGGGAGGTTGTAGGTGGGTACCCCGTACCCCCCCCCGTACTTTTGCCCCAAAGTCTTCGAAACGCGGAACTTAAGTTCGGACTCGGTTCCGGGCTTGAGCGATTGCGAGCGTTCGCAGGGGCTGTGGCCGATGAGGTGAGTGGCGTCAGTGTATGCCGCTGGCGCACTTGCCTGTGCAATCGAGCCAGGGGCTAGGGCTGCGCACCGCTACGCGATTCAATGCGTCTCGCTACACACACGAAGCGTTATCTCGACCGGAGCGCAGCGAAGTGCAGAGACCCCTGTATTTGCCTGCGGGGGCGCGTCAGCCCGCGGAGCCGCGGAGCACTACTCGGCAAACTCACCATGGGCATGCTCTTCAGGCATGGTAGGGGAGGCAGCCTCGGCTTTAGGCCGCATTAGCGGGAAGAGGATGACGTCGCGGATGGAGCGGGAGCCGGTGAGCAGCATGGTGAGGCGGTCGATGCCGATGCC
>CAXTFS010000050.1:0-1852 GCA_964243395.1 uncultured Acidobacteriaceae bacterium
GGCGACGAAGATGTGGTGCTTCTTCCGCATGCGCTCCGATCGCACCAGGCCCAAGGAGAAGCTCCCCCTGCGCGCAACGGCGGAACTGGTCCCGAAGCTACACCGTTTTGGCGATACGGTGCCGCTGTTCGGTGAATTCAAGAAGCGGATCATGTCCGAGGCGGACTGGAGGCACGACTGATGCGGGTTGCGAACATGGTACTTGGCCCATTGCTTTCCTTTGGCCTATTGCTTTCCCTTGGAGTTCTGGCGCAGGCGCAGCACCCGCGCGATGCGGAGATCCACGATGCGGACACGCTCGCGTGGTGGCATACCACGGAGGCGCTTTCCGGTGACAGCATGGAAGGGCGCGACACGGGGACCGCGGCGTACGGGCGGGCGGCAGAGTATGTGGCTGGACGCTTCAAAGCGGCCGGGCTGAAGCCTGCGGGCGAGAACGGCACGTACTTCCAGACGGTGCCGATGTTGGAATACGACCTCATCGCTCAAGGCACGAGTTTCACCGTTACGCGCAGTGGTGGAACGCGTATGCCTTTGCAGATTCTCAAAGAAGTGATGGTGATCCCTTCTCCTCTTTATCTTCACGATGCAAAGGGAGCGCTTACCTTCCGCGGCTACTGCGGTAAGGAGGCAACCCATGACATTGAGGGCAAGATCGTTCTCTGTTTTGGAACGCAGCGCAGCGGGTTGCCGACGGCGACTGAACGAACCGAGAACGTCTTCAATGGAGGCGCACGAGGAATCGTGAATGTTGACGATCCTGCCTTTTCGCTTGAGCCACCACGCTGGCCTTACGCCTATGCCCGTCACGTTGTCACCCCAGATCAGATTGTGTATAGCTCTGGCGGCTATCCGATGCTGCCGCCCATGCGGCTGAGTGCCGCAGCGTTTACTAAGCTGCTCGCTGGCACAGGCCAAGACGCCGCGGCTATTTTGAAGACGGGTGGAGCGCAGCAGCCTTTGACGAACTTCGATCTGGCAGCGACGTTTGAGGCGAAGCTGCAGGTGACCACGAAAGACATTCGCTCGCCGAATGTGCTGGCGGTGCTGCCGGGAGCGGACCCGGAGTTGGCGAAACAGTACCTCGTGGTGGCGGCGCACCTGGATGGGTATGGGTTTGGCACGCCGGTGGATGGCGACAACCTGTACAACGGCACGCTGGACGATGCGGCGTATGTGGCGTTGCTGATCCAGATGGCGGATGACCTGCACCAGGGCGAAGCGCTGCAACCGGATGCGAGCCCGCGGGAGAAGCGCGGGCAGATGGAGGTGCATGGCGTGGTGCTGTCGCCGCCGCGGCGCTCGATCCTGTTCTGTGCGTTCACGGGCGAGGAGAAGGGCCTGCTCGGGTCGACCTGGTTTGTGCACCACCCGACCGTGCCGCTGGCGCAGATGGCGGCGGACATCAACCTGGATCAGCTGCGGCCGCTGTTTCCGCTGAAGATCCTTACCGCGCTGGCGGTGCACGACACGACGCTAGGGGATGCGGCCGCCAAGGTTGGCGCGGGCGAGGGCATCACGGTGCGGGAGGATCGTGAGCCGGAGCGTGGGCTGCTGCGACGGGCGGATCATTACCCGTTTCTGCAGGCGGGTGTACCGGCGATCGGGTTTATCTTCGGGTTCGATCCTGGAACGGACGCCGAGCGGCGCTACCGGCACTGGTACGAGGTCCAATATCACCGTCCGCAGGACGACCTGACGCAGCCGGTGGACTTCGGCGCGGCATCGTTGTTCGATAACTTCTTCTACCGCCTGGTGGAGACGGTGGCGGATGACCCGGAGCGGCCACGGTTTTTGCCGGGTAGTGCGTTTGCGAAGGCGCCATCGGTCATGCCGTAGCGCTGTGTTGGTC
>CAXTFS010000050.1:1952-15162 GCA_964243395.1 uncultured Acidobacteriaceae bacterium
ATTCCCTCCGCCCGTGCGGTAGACCGTCACAGCCAGGTCTTTGAAATCACCGGCGAGCATACTGTTTGCGAGATCGACCGGCCGGTCGAAGTGGCAGCGATTTCGATCCGTTAGCAGATCGAGGTTGGCCCGCCGGGCGTGGTGCCTGCCGGGCTTCTTCCGGCATACCGGGCTTCCATACAATCAGGTGGACGGGCCGCGGTGCGCGGCGGTGCCCGGATGAGGGCGTAGCCGCGTGCATAGGAACTCCGCGGCCGTTGGGCAGGAGTTCGAACTGCCCGGGTATCGTGGGTTTCGACCGAGTGAACGCGCGGCGGTGGCGACGTGGTTGGAGTCGCTGTTTGCCGGTCTGGATGGAGTGTACGTTTTGGATCTTTTGACGAAGTGGCTGCGGAGCTACCTGCCCGCCCTGCCGGTAGACGATGCGCAACTGGCCGAAGACCTGACGCTGCGTGGGATCGCGGTGGAGGGCATCTTTCCCGCCGAGTGTGGTGGATCGCGCTTTGAGATGGACATCACCACCAACCGCGTGGATGCCATGAACCACTACGGTGTGGCGCGGGAGGCGGCAACGATCTATGACCTGCCGCTGGCGAAGCTGGAGGATGGGCTGGCTGCGCCTGTTGTTGAGACAGTAAGCGGCCCGGGATTTCCGGTGCGCATCGAGGCGGCGGATCTTTGCGGACGGTTTACGGCACGGGTGGTCCGCGGGGTCACGGTGAAACCGGCGACCGGGTTGATTGCGGAGTACTTCGGGTCGCTGGGGCAGAAGGGGATCTCCGGACCGGTGGATGCGACCAACTTTGGCTGGCTGGCCATGGGGCAGCCAACCCATGTGTTCGACCTTGACGCGCTGGAGGGCGGGATCGTCGTGCGGCGGGCGCGTGCCGGTGAGCGGCTACGGCTGCTGGACGGCACGGAGCGGACGTTGACCGCGGACGACCTGGTGGTGGCCGATGAGCGCAAGGCGCTGGGGTTGGCGGGCGTGATGGGTGGGTGGGACTCGCGCGTGACGGAGGCGACGAAAAACATCCTGGTGGAGGCGGCGTGGTTTGATCCAGCGGCGATCCGGGCGAGCTCGCGCCGGCATGGACTGCACACGGACGCGTCGCACCGCTACGAGCGTGGGGCAGACTTCAACGCGGCGCCGCTCGCCAGCCACCTGGTGACGCGGCTGGTGGTGGAGCAGGCTGGCGGTGAGGTGACGGGACCGATGGTGGAGGTTGCCATCCCGGAGCTTGCGGCAAAGACAGCCGAACGGCCACGCATCGCGCTGCGGGTGAACGAGGTGCAGCGGCTGCTGGGGACCACGCTCCAGGACGGTGTGCTGGAGACAGGCGAGCGTACCTCCGGCCTGGATGAGGCTGTGGTGGCGCAGTTCCTGACCGCGCTGGGCTGCCTGCTTGCACCCACCGGCGGCGACCCGGGCGAGTATGGCGTGCAGCTGCCGAGCTGGCGGCTGGACCTGGAACGCGAGATCGACCTCATTGAGGAAGTGGCCCGCGTGTACGGCTATAACCGCTTCGCGGATACGCTGCCGGGGTGGTCCGGCGCGGTGGTCGATCAGCCGGGCAGGGCGGCAGAGGCGGCGATCCGGTCGACGCTGCGCGGGTTGGGGTACACGGAGGCGATCTCGTCGACGTTTGCCTCGGCGGCCGAGTCGGCCAGCTTTGGCGAGGCCGCGGCCGGTGCGGTGGCCATCGGCAATCCGCTGAGCGAAGAGGCGGGGATGTTGCGGCCGTCGCTGCTGCCGGGCATGGCCGGAATGCTGGCACGGAATCTTGCGCGCGACGCAGGCGCGGTGCGGCTGTTTGAGATGGGAACGGTGTTTACCGGGTCGAGCGCGGCGGTGCACGAACGTGTGGGGCTGGTGCTGGGCGCGACGGGTGGGGCCGATGCGGGTTCGCTGCATACATCCGCCGACGCGCTGCTGTTTGAAGTGAAGGGAGCCGTGGAAGCGCTGCTGGCGAGGTTTGCAGGCCAGGTGCGCTTTGCGGCGGATGGGCTGCCGGCCTGGGTTGAGCCGGGACGGGGTGCGCGGGTATTGCTCGACCGCCAGCCGGTTGGCGTGTTCGGCGAGCTGAGCGCGGCGGAGACGGGTACGCGCAAGCTGCGGCAGACCTGCGCGCTGGCGGAGATCGATGCGGCGCGCTTGCTGGAGACGCCGTTGCGGCAGCCGGCCCTGCGGGAGTTGTCGCGCTTCCAGGCGGTGGTGCGCGATCTGTCGTTCATTTTCCCGAACGCCGTGACATGGGGTTCGATGGAAGCGGCGGTCCGTGGGCTTGGGATCGGGGAGTTGCAGCGGGCTGAACCGCTGGAGATCTTCCGTGATCCCAAGGGCAAGGCGATTGCGCATGGCAGCTATTCGCTGCTGATGCACTTTGTCTTCCAGTCCAATGAGCGGACGCTCACGGAAGAGGAGCTGACTGGCTGGTCGGAGCGCATTGTGAAGACGCTTACGGCGCTGGGCGGCGTGCAGCGGGCACCCGAATCGGCCTAGCCGTCGCAGGGGGACTCAGAATGATTCCCCGGTGAATTCGGTACCGGGAATCCACGGTCTGAATCGCTATACTGCAACCGGATTGAGTGAATGCGAACGCCTTTGGCAATCGCGCAACGCTTTCGCTGAATCAGAGGAGCGGGATGGAATCGGTGGCGGCGAACGGAGCGGGAAACGGTGGCGGGACGATCAGCGCCGATGAGTTTCAGGCGCTTGAGGCAAAGGTGTTGCAGGCCGTCGAGATGATTCGCCGTGAGCGGGACGCGCGCTCGGCCGTGGAGGCCGAGAAGGTAGCCGCGCAGGCTGAGCTCGCCGTGCTGCAGGAGAGGCTGGCGGCGCTGGAAGAGGCGAACAGCACCTCGCGCACCGAAATTGAGGGTTATCAGCAGGAGCGTGAAACGATGCGCGGCCGTGTGGAGCGCATGCTCGCCCAGATGGATGAACTGTTTTAGGGGCAGGGAACAGGGATTAGGGTCCAGGGATCAGGGGCCGGGGTTCAGGGTGGCGAGTTTGGGAGTTGGGTCTCCTGACCCTGTGCCCTAAACCCTGGCCCTACATTAGGAGAGGGTTTTGGCAGAGAACGTAGGTAAGAGTGCGGCGGAGATGTCGCGGGCGGAACTCGCGGCGCGCGATGCGGGCGCGGTGGTGGTAGACATCTACGACCAGGTGTACCAGCTGCGCGGGACCGATCCGGCGCACATCGAGCGGCTGGCCGCCGTGGTGGATGGCAAGATGCGCGCGGTGTCGGCCCACGGCGCGACGGTGGATTCGCTGCGCGTGGCGGTGCTGGCCGCGCTGAACATTGCCGATGAGCTGATGTCGCTGCGGGCGCGGTACGAGACGCTGACGGGCAGCATGAGCCAGGCGCAGAACAATGTGCGGACCCGCACGGGCTCGCTCGCGGGCATGCTGGACGAGGTGCTGGACGAGCGCAAGGTCGGCTAAGGAGCGCGCCCTTGCGAAGGGCGGCGTCACGTTCGCTCGGCCCATTGATGGTTGACCAGCGCGACATCGCCGTCCCTGGGCAGCGGGTCCGGAAATTGACGCGGGGCGGCTCCGCGGCGTCCAAGTAAGGCTGGAGGTTCGGCCATGGACAAAGTTGAGATTGCGGAAGATCAGGTTGTGCCCATTGAGGCGATTGCGCCTGGGTTAAGCGGGCTGAAGATCGCGTTTGTGAACGTGTTTGGGGTGACGCACCCTGACGGTTCCTGGACGTTGATCGATGCGGCGATCCCGCTGTCGGCTGGGCGCATCAAGAGCTGGGCGGAGAAGATGTTTGGACGTGCGCCGAATGCGATTGTGCTGACGCATGGCCACTTCGATCACGTGAGTGCGGCGAAGGATCTGGCGGACGAATGGGATGTACCGGTGTATGCGCATCCGCTGGAGTTTCCGTACCTGACCGGGCAGAAGGAATATCCAGCACCGGACTGGAAGGCGGGTGGCGGGGTGATGCCGCTGATGTCGCCGACGCTGCCGCGCGGGCCGATCGATCTGGGACCGCGGCTGAAGGCCCTGCCGAACGAAGGCGCGGAGCTCAGCCTCTCAGAACTGCCCGGCTGGACGCTGCTGCATACGCCGGGGCACACGCCCGGGCACGTGAGCTTTCTCCGGAAGAGTGATGGCACCTTGCTGGTGGGCGATGCGTTCTGCACGACCAAGGCGGAGAGCTTTTTCGCGGCAAACTTTACGCAGCCGGCCGAGCTGCATGGGCCGCCGAGCTACTTCACGTCCGACTGGGGAGCGGCGAAGGTTTCGGTGCGCAAGCTGGCCAGGTTGGAGCCGAAGATCGTGGCGCCGGGGCACGGCAAGCCGCTGGCCGGTGAGGGTGTGGCGGCGGCGTTGCACACGCTGGCGGATCGCTTTGAGCAGATCGCCGTACCAGACGATGTCAAGGAAGGCAAGCAGGCGGGTGAGACGAAAGGGTGAGTGTCTGTAGCGCTTCGGGCGCTTGCGCATCCGGCGCATGCCCGGTAGCATCCGATGCAGAGAGACCGGCCTGCAAAGCAGGTGAGGCGATCTACGCTGGTTGAACCAACATTCATTGAACAGGGGTTCAACTCGTATATATGGTTCGGTGTGCAGCGTCCGCCAGTCCGGAATGCCTAAAGAACCACGGTTGGGTCCCGCCGTCTTAGGACGGGTTCACCGGCGCTTCGCTTCACGGCCCCGTGGGTCGGTCTTTTCTACTCCTTCCGTTTCGCTCCTTCGCCCTGTACGTCGTTTCCCATGACAAGTTCTTCAGCGGTGCTCGCTCTTCCCGTGTGGCGAGGTTTGCGCCTCGGGCCGTTGCGGTTGACCGCGTATGGCATTTGCGCGGCGGCGGGGCTGCTGTTGGGCATGTCGCTGGCAGGACGTGCGGCGCGGCGGACCGGGCTAAACCCCGAGGCGGCCTGGGATGCCGGGCTGGTTGCCGTGATTGGCTGCTTCCTCGCGTCGCGGCTGCTGCTGATCTTCGGTGATCCGGCGGCGTTGGTGCGCTACCCGCTGCTGGTGCTGGGCATGCCTTCGTTGACCGTGGGCGGCATGGGGTTGGCGGCGCTGATGCTGCTGGCGTATCTGCGCGTGAAGAAGTTGCCGTTGCTTCGAATGCTGGATGCGTTTGCTGCTCCGGCGGCGGTGCTGGCGGCATGGCTGGAGGTCGGGCACTGGCTGGATGGGTCGGAGGTCGGGATGCCGACTGCTTTGCCCTGGGGCGTACGGGACGCGGCGTTGGCCGCGGGTGTTCGCGTGCAGCCGGTGGCGCTGTACGGCGTGGTGCTTTCCCTGTTGCTGGCGGCCGTGCTTTGGCGGTTGTTGTTCAAGGGTGTCGCGCGTGGATGCGTTGCCGCGGTGGGCTTGATGGCTGGCGGTCTGTGCGCCTTTGGGCTGGACACCATCACCCAGCCAACAGCCCGGCTGATCGATCTTGGGCTCGAGCCGGGGGAATGGATGGCTGCCGGCGCGATGCTGGCCGGGGCGCTGTTGTGGAGCTTCGCACCAGCGGTCGACGCGAGGGTCGCAGCGCCGATGTTGGACCTGCGGGATGCGGCTGAGGTGCAGGCCATGACGATCGCAGAAGCTGCGAGTGGAACAACCGGAGAGGTTCGCTAGATGCCATCGAAGAACATGCTGCGCAAAGGCAAGCGCCGGCAAACCGTGAAGCCGGCTTACCGGGCGCACCGTGATGCGTTGCAGGCGGCGCAACACGACGCGCATAGCGCGCCTGCCGTTGAGTCTGACGAGGCGCTTGTACAGACCGCCATGCCTGAGGGTGAGGTCGCTCTCCCCAACGCCGGCGCAGCGCTTGCGATCCCGGTGCTGGACGAACTCGAAGCCGAGGATGGCGTGCGGAGCTTCCCGGCGGATGCCGCGGCCAAAGGCAAGCGGCTGGATGCCTACCTGGCGAAGGCGCTACCCGATATCAGCCGCGCGCGGGTGCAGCTGCTGATCGATCACCGGCAGGTGCAGGTGAATGGCGAAGTCGCCAAGGCCAGCCTGAAGCTCGAGGGCGGCGAGCGCATTGAGATCGAGGGCGAGCCGCATGTCGTGCCCTTGAAGGCGGAGCCTGAAGATATTCCGCTGGCGATCGTGTACGAGGATGGGGATCTTGCCGTGATCGACAAGCCAGCGGGCATGAATGTGCACGCCGGCGCAGGGGATGCGGAACACAACCGCGGCACGCTGGTGAACGCGCTGCTGTTTCACTTTGGCAAGGAGCTTTCCGAAACAGGCGGCGCATTGCGGCCGGGCATTGTGCACCGGCTGGACAAGGACACGAGCGGCTTGATCCTGGTAGCCAAGAACGACGTGGCGCATCGCAAGCTGGGGGAGATGTTTGCCGCGCACGCGCTGCGCAAGGTGTATGTCGCGCTGGTGCACGGGATCGTCGCGAAGGATGAGGGCACCATCGATCTGCCGATTGGGCGGGATCCGGTGAAGCGGGTGCGCATGACCGCGAAGCGCAGCGTGGAGGCCGGTGCGCGGCCGGCGGTGAGCCACTGGCGGGTGCTGCAGCGGATCGGCAGTGTGAGCGAGCCGGGCCCGCTGGGCGCGTTCACGCTGGTGGAAGTCGAGATCGAGACCGGGCGCACGCATCAGATTCGCGTGCACCTGGCGGCACTCGGACATCCGGTAGTGGGCGACACGCTGTATGGCGCGCCGGCGCGATTGCGCGGACCGCAGGTGGCAAATGCGTCCCCTACCGGGGTTGCCGTGCGCAAGAAGGGCGGGGCCAGGCACAAGGAGGGCGCCGCGGAAGCGGCGAACGAGGCCACGCTGGCACGCAATTTTCTGCATGCGGCGGAGCTGGACCTCCCGCACCCGCGAACCCGTAAGCAGCTGAAATTGCGGGCCGAGCTGCCCGAGGAGCTGCGTGCATTTATTCGCCACGTCGGCGGCATGGACCCGGGAAGATAAGGGGCCAGCGCGGGTGAGGGCCTCCGATTGTTAGAATGGGGGCCGATGATTGTGTTTTCTGCAAGAACTCGGGCCCTGGGTGTAACGGCGGCCCTGCTGCTGTTCAGCACCTCCTTCAGCTTCGCGCAGCAGCCTGCGCCGGCGCCGGCGACCCCGCCGGCTGTCGGTGCGCCCGCGACCGCAACTCCCGATGCAAGTCAGGTGACGCCTGGGCAGACGACTCCAGGCCAGGCGACGCCTGGGCAGACGACCAACCCCGCGTTGCAGCCACGTGACGAGTCCGCTCCGCCGCCTGCGCAGGCACCCACGATTCAGGTGTTTACGCGCGAGGTGAATCTGGTGTTTACGGTGACGGATGGCAAGGGGCGCTTTGTCACCAACCTGCAGCAGCAGAACTTCGGGCTGCTGGATGACGGCCGGCCGCCGGCTGCGGTGCGGCGCTTTCTGCAGGAGACGAACCTGCCGCTACGCGTGGGCATCATGCTGGACACGTCGAACTCGATCCGCTCGCGCTTCCAGTTTGAGCAGCAGTCGGCGGTGGACTTTCTGCTGCAGATCCTGCGGCCTGCGGATCGTGCGTTCGTGGAAGGCTTCGATGTCCAGACCGATGTGTCGCAGGACTACACGAACCGCATCGACCTGCTGGACACGGGCATTCACAAGCTGCGGCCGGGTGGCGGCACCTCGCTCTTCGATGGGCTGTACAAGACCTGTCGCGACCAGATGCTGACGCTGAAGGATACGGTCCCGGTGCGGCGCGCGCTGGTGCTGGTGTCGGATGGCGACGACGATTACAGCCGTGCGCAGGAGGCCGACGCGATCAAGATGTGCCAGCGTGCGGAGACCATCGTGTACACGATCAGCACCAACGTTGGACCCAGCAAGGACAAGGGCGACGATGTGCTGCAGCAGATCGCTGATGCGACCGGTGGGCGCGCGTTCTTCCCAACGCGCATGGAAGATATGGCGACCGGCTTTGCGAACATCGAGCAGGAGCTGCGCTCGCAGTATTCGCTGGAGTATGTGCCGGCGGACTTCAAGCAGGATGGATCGTTCCGCACGATCTACCTGGTGGCACTGGACCAGCGCTACCAGGTGCATGCGCGTAAGGGGTACTTTGCGCCGCGACGCCCGCAGTAAGGCCTTCAGCTGCCGCTGAGAGGGCTTTTCGCAGTTGCCGCCGAAACTCCGGACCGGATCTCCGGGTCTAATGCGGTATGGGTCTGTCCAAGAAGCTCGCTGCTGCCTTGCTTGCTGCGTCGTTTGCCGGAGCCATGGGCGCGCAAGCGCCAATTGAGCGGGCGCCAGCACCAAGGCTTGAGGCCCCACCACAACCGGCACCGCCCCCCATGCCGGGCGGTTCGCCCTTCACCCCACCCGGCGTAGCTGAAGCGATGGCCGGGCTGACCTCACAGCCTGCGTCGCATTCGGCGTTCACGTTCGACCGCGACATGCTGCAAGCCATGCTCGGGCAGCAGGCCGTCGGACTGAATGCTGTCACGGTGGAGAACTACCGCTTTCAGCAGCCGGCATTTTATGTACCCGAAGCCTTGGCAGCGCTTGCCGGTTCGTACAACGCGGCCGGTTGGAAGCACCTGATGGAAGCGCATGTGAGCCCACGCGAGCAGGCTTCGCCCCTGAAGCCGATCACGGACCTATGGCTGCACTTTCATGGGACCGAGTTTGACGCTGTGGCGATCCTGATCCGGGCGCCGAAGCAGATGAATGTGATCCAGGTTTCCGGGATGCTGCGGCCTTTGGACCTGATGCGCCTGGGTGGGCATTTTGGGATTCCAAAGGTGGATCCGGATGCGGTGATGGTACCGGCGCCGCCGGGACGTTGAACCGGAATCGTGCGCGGAAGACTGCGCTGATTGTGAGTGGGAATCCCACTTGGGAAGATCTTGCTGGCTGCTGGTAAGGGTGGCTGCTGCGAGCAAACAGCAGATCCCTCCGCTTCGCTACGGGATGACAAACGTGGAGGGCCGGGCGGTATGAACAGCCATACGCCGGCGTGTCAGCCCTACCAGCCGTAGCGCTCGACCTCTCCGAGCAGTTTGAGCTTGCGGTCGGGTGTCAGGAAGCTGGCTTCGAAGGAGTTGGCGGCGAGTTCGCGGAGCTGGTCGAGGGGAAACTCGAAGTCGCGGTAGGCGAGTTCGTATTCGTCGAGCAGATTGGCGCCGAAGAAGGGTGGGTCGTCCGAGTTGAGGGTGACCATGAGGCCTTCTTCGAAGTAGCGGCGGACGGGGTGCTCGAAGAGGGCGGGGCAGCTGCCGGTGCGCAGGTTCGAGGTGACGTTGAGCTCGAGCGGGATCTGGCGTTCGGCGAGCACTTCGATGAGGTCCGGGTCTTCCTGCGCGGTGAGCGCGTGGCCGATGCGTTCGGCGCCGATGTTGAGCGCGCCCCAGATGCTTTGTGGGCCGGTGGTTTCGCCAGCGTGGCAGGTGAGGTGGAGGCCGGCTTCGCGGGCTTCGGCGTAGACCTCGCGAAAGCCGTGGGCGGGGCCGCCGGCCTCATCGCCGCCGATGCCGATGCCGACCACGGCGGGATACGTTGTCTGCAGCTCGGCGGCCTTACGAAAGGCGCGCTGCGCCTCCTCCACACCGAAGTGGCGCACGGCATCGATGATCCAAAGTAGGGAGGTGCCGAAGTCCCGTTCGCCGCGCTCGCGACCACGTTCGGCGGCTTCCATCACGGCGTCAACGTCCAGCCGGCCGAAGCGGTACAGGATGCCGATCGAGAGATACACCTCGGCGTGCCGCACGCCCTGCGCGGCAAGATCGCGCACCATGTTGTAGGTGATGGTCTCGTAGTCGGCGGGGGTGTGCAGGCGCTCGGTGACGGCTTTAAAGCTCATCAGGAAGCTGGGGAAGTCGTGGTACGCGTAGACGGCGCGGGCCTGATCGGGCGTGAGCGGTACCGGATCGTTAGTGCGGGAGAGCGCCATCAGGGTCTCGGGCGTGATGGAGCCTTCGAGATGGAGGTGCAGCTCAGCTTTGGGTAGCGCGCGGAGCCACTCGCGTACGTCTGCCGGATCGGTCTCGAGGCTGCGTGACATCGGTTCAGTGTAGTCGCGCCGGGTGAGACTGTGGGCCGCAAAAGGGCCCGCCGCGGCGAGCCCCTTGTTTCTCCGGTGATGTGTTTAGCTCCAGCTGCGGTCGCGGCGGCCGCCACCGGCGCCGAAGATCTGCAGCAGCGCGATGAAGATGTTCAGGGCGTCGAGATAGATGCTCAGCGCTAGTTGCACGGAGGTGAGGCCCGCGCCGCCGTCACGCAGCCGCATGAAGTCGACCAGCAGAAGGACGGAGAAGATGGCCAGCGTTGCCCAGGCATACAGGCCGGGTGACACAAAGTGGAAGAACATGCTGAGCACGCCAAGAACAATTAGGCCAAGGAGTGCAGCGAACGCGTAGTTGGCAACGCGCCGGTAATTGAAGTTCACGATCTGCGCGACCATGCCCATCACGGCCATCCCGACCGCCGTGGTGATTGCTGCCTGAAAGACGACCGTCTGCCCACCGGCCATGTGCATGTAGGAGTGCAGCAGGGGGCCGATTTCGACGCCCATCAGCGTGGTGAGCGCGTAGAAGAGCACCAGCGCAAGGGCAGGCGAACGACGGCTGGCCGCGTTGACCGCGAACACCAGGCCCATGGTCAGGATGAAGACGAAGAAGATGCTGCCGCCGAGGAAGTCCGGGGCAATGTATGCACCGAAGGCCGTGAACAGGAAGCCGATGGTGGTGATCCAGAGCACCTTGCTGAGCAGGCTCACGGTGGAACGGGTGTCCAGAACGCGAACGCCCTGGGATGCGTCGATGGTTCTCATGAGAGCGATCCTACCTCTTGGGTGCCGACTCCGCCGCTGTCGAGATGGTTGGGGCTTATCGTGCTGTCGAGAACGACACCTGAGGATTAGACGCTCAAGTTCTCTTCCGGTCGCCTCGCCAACGATCGATCTTTCAGGCGATGTTGCCGCCCCAACGGATGCGGACGGGAGCGCCCTCGGCGAGCAGGATGTTGTCCGGCGCGCGGCCGGAGAGATCGGCGAATGCGGGTCCGTAGAGCGAGGCGAAATCGCAGGCGATGCGGTGCTCGTGGACGGGATAGACCCCCCAGCGGCGGTGTTCGACGGCGTACTCTGCGGTGCCGCCGTTCCGCCGTGGTGTGTAGCCCCAGTAGTGCTCCGTGGTGAACTCTTCGAGCGAACCAGTGGGGATGGCTTCGTGACGATTGCCGGCACGCACGCCGAGGCGCTGCCACGCGCCGCGATGCTTCCACTCGTAGTCGATCTCGAGCGGCTCCTCTCCGTGACGGACGGCGCGGGCGTGGGGGCCCTGGCTGGACCAACGGTGGGCGGTGGGTGCGGTGGAGTAGGCATCGCCGTACATGGCGCGGGCAACCAGGGCGATCGCAGGTTTGGGGACGATCTCGCTAAGAAAGACGACGCCGCGGCGCGAACTGCCGTCAAGCATGGGTCGCTTGACGTAGTAGCGCAGGTTGACCTCTTCGAAGCGGGTGTGGAACGGCACAGGGAGGCCGAGGATGCGGACGCGGTCGAAGAGAAAACCGACGAGGGAGACATAGGCGCGGCCGTTGTAGAGATCGAGCTCGAGACCGCGCGGCAGATGCTCCTGCAGGATCGCGGGCGAGACCTCGTACTGGGCCATGATCAGCTTGCGCCAGTCAGCGGTGAGAAAGGTGAAGGGCATCGGTGGTTCAGATGCGTCGGAGGTCGGGGTGGAGGAGGCGCTAGCCGCGGTCGAGATTCGCCATACAAAGATCAAGCGTTTCACGGAGGGATCGCATCGCGGCGAGGGGAACGCCGTGCCAGATTTCGTGCTCGATGCGCCCGGCGAGTTCAAGGCCATGTTTAAGGATGGCTTTGCCGCTCCGGGTGAGAGAGGCGGTGACGATGCGGCCGTTGTTTTCTGACGTGCCGCGGATGATCCAGCCTTCGCGGGTGGCGCGGGTGAGCATGCTCTGCAGGGTTTGCGGCGTGACGTGGCAGCGGCGGGCGATGGTGGCGGCGCTGACCTCATCCCCCTGGGCCACGGCCTTGAGCAGGCGCAACTGGGGGAGCGTGACGCCGGTGGGACGCAACTGCTCTTCCATGCGGGCCTTGTAGGCGAGCAGCAGATCGCGCACGGCCTCGGTGCATCGCCGCGCCTCCGCCTGTCGACCCTTTCCCGCTTGCGTCATATCAGCCTGCTGATACTGTATATCAGCACACGTATATGCAAGAAGCTATCTGGAAGCCGAGTCACAACCCATGGCTGATCGCCCTGACGGTCACACTGGCCACGTTTATGGAGGTGCTGGACACCTCCATTGCGAACGTGGCGCTGCCGCACATCGCGGGCTCGGTGGGCGCGTCGCAGGAAGAAGCGACGTGGGTGCTGACGAGCTACCTGGTGTCCTCAGCGGTGATTTTGCCGATCTCCGGGTGGCTGTCGAATCGCATCGGGCGCAAGCGGTTTTACATGGGCTGCGTGGTGATCTTTACGGCGTGCTCGTTGCTGTGCGGGCTCGCGCCGACGTTGCCGTTTCTGATCTTTGCGCGGATCCTGCAGGGGCTTGGCGGCGGTGGGCTCGCCCCGAGTGAACAGGCGATTCTGGCGGACACGTTTCCGATCGAGAAGCGTGGGCAGGCGTTTGCGCTGTATGGCATGGCGGTGGTGGTCGCGCCGGCGATTGGACCGACGCTGGGTGGATGGATCACGGACAACTACAACTGGCACTGGATCTTCTTTATCAACCTGCCGGTGGGGTTGTTGTCGCTGTACCTGTCGAACCGCATGGTGGAGGATCCGCCGGAGATCCGGGCGCGGACGAAGCGGCGCGACCCCGTGGACTTTATCGGGCTGCTGTCGGTGGCGATCGGCGTGGGGATGCTGGAGTTCACGCTGGACAAGGGGCAGGAGAAGGACTGGTTTGGATCGGGTGAGATTCAGCTGACGGCGATCCTGGCCGTGTGCACGCTGGTGTTCTTTGTGTTCTGGGAGTGGAACCACCGGGATCCCATTGTGGACTTGAAGCTGCTGAAGAATCGCAACTTCGGCACAGCGGTGTTTCTGCAGCTGATCCTGGGCATGGTGCTGTTTGGGTCGACGGTGCTGATCCCGCAGTACCTGCAGACACTGCTGGGGTATACGGCGGAGCGCGCGGGCATGGTGCTGTCGCCAGCGGGGTTTGTGATGATGATCATGATGGCGGTCTCGGGCCGCATTCTGGGCAAGAGCGATCCGCGTCTGACGGTGATGCTGGGCTACATGGCAGTCGCGTTCGGGTTGTTCAATCTCACACGGCTGGACC
>CAXTFS010000051.1:0-4411 GCA_964243395.1 uncultured Acidobacteriaceae bacterium
GGGCAGGCCCCCAGCCCTGTCATCCCGAAGACCAACGGAGGGATCTGCTTTCAGGCAGAATTCCCAAGGACCGCGCCCAGTTTCTCAGAGGAAGATGCCCCGCACACGGTTTGCATCTGAGAAAATAGGGACAACCCGTGTGTACCTAGCTCGTCACGACCCGCAAAGGCCTGACACCCGATGACTGAAGCTCCTGTAGCCCTGCGCGACGCTGTTCTGCGCGATCTTGTTTTGCGTGAAGCCGTTCGTGGCCTGAATGTCCGTCCCGGCGTTCAGAAGACCCTGTCCCCCTGGCTCTTCTATGACGAACGCGGTTCCGAGCTGTTTGAGCAGATCACAGCCCTGCCCGAGTACTACCTCACCCGCACCGAACGCTCCATCTTCGAGCGCTACGCCGCCGACATCCTATTCGACCGCCTAGCACACGTCACCATCGCGGAACTGGGGGCTGGCACCGCCGCGAAGACTGGCGTTCTTCTCCGCGCCGTCACCCAGATGCAGTCGGACGTGCTGTACCAGCCGATCGACATCAGCCCGTCGGCTTTAGACGAGGCTGCCACGACGCTGAGCACGCTGCCCGGCGTCACCGTGCAGCCCCGCATCGCCAACTACGTCACCGAGCCGTACACGATCGAGCGTCCCAAGGACAACAACATCCTTGCGCTGTACATCGGCTCATCCATCGGCAACTTCGCGCCATCGGAGGCGGTCGGCATCCTGCGCAACCTGCGCCGCCAGCTACGCAAGTCCGGCGACGGGCTGGTGCTGGGCATCGATCTTGCCCCCTGCCGTCGTAAGTCGGTCGAGTTTCTGCTCGCTGCGTACGACGATGCTGCCGGGGTAACAGCTGCCTTCAATCGCAACGTTCTTCTCAGGCTGAACCGCGAGATCGGCGCCGACTTCGATCCGGCCAACTTTGCCCACCGCGCGCGCTGGAACCCTACCGAGAGTCGCATCGAAATGCACCTGGAAAGCCTGGTCGCACAGACGGTGCACATTGATGGAAAAGCAATCGCGTTCGCTCCCGGTGAGACAATCCACACGGAAAACAGCTACAAGTTCACCGAGCGCAGCCTGCGCACGCTGCTCGACAGCGCCGGCTTCGGCTCCCCACGCTGGTTCCACGATGAAGACCATCTCTTCGGCGTCGCGTTTGCGCACCCCGCCTAAGTAGGCTCGTTTCCGCTCTCTCGAACGGGCGTCTATGTAGCTGCGGCAACAAAAATCGTCATCTCGAGGGAGGCGCAGCCGGGCGGAGAGACCCCTGTATTGCGCGCTGCACGACGTGTGTCTGCCAAATATCGTGCAATCCCGCCCTGACCACCAGCTCACGACCGCCGCCAACTCCCGCTCTTACCACCCGACTTGGACCGCAGCAGGATCTCGCGAATGCGGATCCCCTTGTCCAGCGCCTTGGTCATGTCGTAGACCGTCAACGCGGCGACCGACGCAGCCGTCATCGCCTCCATCTCAACGCCGGTACCGGCCACCGTCGCTGCCGTAGCCACGATCGCCACGCCGCCGGGTACCACCGTCGCCTGCACGTCGACAAAGCTCAGCGCCAGCGGATGGCACATGGGAATCAGCTCGGCGGTGCGCTTGGCTGCCATGATGCCCGCAAAGCGCGCGACCTCCAGCGGATTGCCCTTGGGGTTGTCCGGCAGCGCGCGCAGTACGGTCTCGTTCAGCTCCACAAAGGCCTCCGCGACCGCCTCACGACGCGTGGGCTGTTTACCGCCCACATCGACCATGTGCGCCTGCCCGGCCTCGTCGTAGTGGGAGAGCGTCTCCGCGCTGGCTTCTTGCTGTTCCTTCTCGCGCATAGCCTTCACCGTAGCAGCACGCGGACGGTCTCGCCGGCACGGAACGCGGGTACCTCCAGCGGCAGAACGGCGAAGCAGTTCCCTCGCGCATTCGCCGCTAGGTCGCCCGATCCCTGCCACGGCACCGGGCGCACCGAGACGCCCCGCCAATCCCCCTGCAGGATTGCCGGCAGAAAGCGCGTCACCTTGGCCCCGCCGCGGACATCTTCCGCCAGCCTGGCCTCCGCAAAGCGGGGTGGCAGCTCCGTTTGTCCGCAGAGACCCCGCAGCAGCGGTGCCACAAACAGCCGAAAGCAGACCTCGGTGGAGATGGGATTGCCGGGCAGGCCAAAGAAGTACGTCAGGGCCGATGTATCTCCGGCCGCCGGCATGCGCCCGAACACCACCGGCCTTCCCGGCTGGATACGGGCGCCGGTGAACACAAACTCCGCACCAGCCTCCGCAAGCGCGTCTTCTACCAGGTCATACTTGCCCATCGAAACCCCGCCGGACAGCAGCACCAGGTCCGCGCCGCGCGCCTCCTCCAGCCGCTCGCGCAGATCCGCACGCTCGTCGCGCGCAATGGCCAGCCGTCGCGCCACGCCGCCCTCCGCTGCGACCAGCGCCGCCAGCGCGTAGCTGTTGGAGTTCCGAATCTGCCACGCTGCCGGGGTCTCGCCGAGCCCTACCAGCTCATCCCCGGTCGCCACAATGGCCACGGTGGGCCGGCGGTACACAGCGACGGACTCATAGCCACAGTTGGCGGCAAGGGCGATCTCCGCGATGCCCAGCACGCGACCCGCGGGCACCAGCGCCGCGCCCGCAAGCGCCTCCGCCCCGCGCGGCACGATGTTCTCTCCCGGCCTGAGCTGGCGCCCCGCATCGGGGGTCAGTCGCGCGTGGTGCAGGGCAGCGTGTTCGACCATCAGCACGGCATCGGCGCCCTCCGGTACCGGCGCTCCGGTCATGATCTCGATCGCCTCGCGGGGACCGACCGGCGCTCCAGTCCAGCGTTCGCCGGCGCGTATGAGGCCTTTCACCTGCAGGCCCGCTGGCTCATGAAGATCGTCACGCCGCACCGCATAGCCATCGCGTGTGGAGCGCGGAAACGGTGGCTGATCGCGGTCCGCGAGGATCGACTCCGCAAGGACACGGCTCCCGGCCTCCCCCAGGGCGAGCCGCTCTGGACCCGCCTCAGGCCGGAGCCCCGCAGCCGCCCCGAGCACCTCCGCCAGCGCTTCCTCATAGAACAGCACACGTTCCATGCAACAGCCCTTCTTTGACCTCAAACGGAAAACCCCGGCAGCAAGATGCACTGCCGGGGCTCACGTAAGGGAATCGCCTACTTTTTGGCGGTCGAGGCCTTGTAGTGCGTGCTGACCTTTTCGCCGAGTGACGCCAGTACTTCCTTGACGTTGGCCGCCTGCGGTCCATCCGGCGCCAGCTCCAGGTACTTCTGGTAGGCGTCCACGCATCCCGCCGGAGGAATAATCTTCTGCGTCTTCTGATCCAGCGTCGCCTTTGCCAGCAACTCCTGCCCCTTCACGTAGTAGGGTTCCGGCTTCGTCGGATCCGCCGTGATGGCCTTGTCCGCGGCCTGCAGCGCCGCATCGTCCTGATGGGCGTTGAACAGCACGGCGGCTTCATTGCTGTAGAACATGCCGGCGCTCTTGGGCTGCAGGCTGACAGCCTTATCGAAGGCTGCCACTGCATCGGTGGACTTCCCCGCATGCGAAAGCGTGCTGCCCATCTGGTTGTAGACCGTCGCCTCCTGCTCCGGGTTCGGCGTCTTTGCGGCGGCCATCAGGTCGACGCCTTTTTTGAAGTTGTCCACCGAATCCGAGTAACCCTTCATCACGGCATCGTCGGTCGTCGGGCTTGTCTTGTTGGCACGATCGGCCTTGGCCGCAGCGTCGGCCTTGGCGGAATACACCTCGCCGGTCACCACCCAGAGCAGGCCTTCCGCCGGACGCGCATCGGTGGCCTGCTTCATGTCGGCCAGGTCCTTGTCGAAGTTCGGCGTGGCGCTCTTCATGTCGGCGCGCACAGCCGTCATGGTCGTATTCAGGTTGGCCACCACCTTGTTTGCGCTGGTGGTCGCGGCCGTTTTCGCCTTGTACTCCTCGATTGCTTTCTTCTCTTCCGGCGTCAGCTTGGCCAGGTACTCGGCGCGGGTCATGTCGAAGTCGACCGTCTTGTCGTCGCTCGCCTTGAGCACCACCTGCATGCGGTCCAAGGCCTTATCGCCCTGCATCACGTAGATGAAGTACTCACCCGGTGCGACGCCCGGTGCGGTGTAGTTGCCGTCCTTGTCGATCTCGACCGTGGTGGTGAACTTCTCATCCTTGAACGCCGCCGTAAGGTCTTTGGTGAACTTCACCTGACCGGAGACCACGGGCGCACCCGCCGGATTGGTCACATGGCCATGCACGTTGGCCGCGGGCTGCTGCGCAAGTGCAAGCGGCGCGATGGCGAAAAGGGTTCCAAGTGCTGCCGCTGCCAATCCCATCCGTTGCTTCATGTTCTCCCTGCCTGTCATCAATGTTTTCTCCCCTGGCCGAACACTCCGTCACGATGGACGGGCCGAATCTTCTGTGCCACGCGCCACC
>CAXTFS010000051.1:4511-15126 GCA_964243395.1 uncultured Acidobacteriaceae bacterium
TGGCCGAACACTCCGTCACGATGGACGGGCCGAATCTTCTGTGCCACGCGCCACCGAGGCCGTACATCCAGCCCTCACCGGCTCCCCGCGATGACTCGGGCGCACGCGACCCGCCTCGTAGCATCAGGGGTCGCTGCTTCCCGCGTAGCACGACCAACTTACATGGAAGGGTACGCGCAGTTCAACCTCCGGCTCAACCTTCCGCCCAACCTCCAGCGCTACGCTGCACAACGGGCCGCACGCAGGCGGCACACCAGTCGCACACCAGTCGCTGGGGAAGCCTGTCCTTCGCCGCGTGCCGGCATCCAACAGGTGTCGCCTAGGCGACATAGGAGTTCTGTATGCCCCCATCCTCAACGGTCGCTCATGTGGCCACCCCTCTTCTCGGCGTGAGCACAGGTCTCCGCTCCTTCACACCCCTTGCGGTGGCCGCCTGGTTCGCGTATGCGGGCGAGCTGCCCGTCAAAGGCACCTGGGCCTCCTGGTTGGCGCATCCTGCGGCTGTGGGCGTCCTGACCGCGGCCGCCGTAGGCGAGTTCGTCGGGGACAAGCTCCCCAACACACCAGACCGCACAGCGCCCTTGGGCCTCATCGGTCGCCTTGCGCTGGGTGCAACGGTCGGTGCGGTCGTCGCAACGGCGTTCCGGCGTCCGCTTGCCGGCGGCATCGCACTCGGTGCGCTTGGTGCTGCGGCCGGGACCTACGGCGGCTTCTATGCGCGGCGTGGACTCACCAAGGGCGCGGGCCTGAACGACATCCCGGTTGCCATTACGGGCGATGCTGCCGCCGTTGCACTCGCCGTCCGTTCCTTCCGCCGGCTCACCGCATAGACGCATCGCAGAAAGGATCGCTGGCATGTCCGCAGTCGCTGATGCTGCACACGTCGGTTCAGGGCGTCGCGTGCTCATCAGCGGCTCGACCGGCCTGCTCGGTCGCACCATCGCGGCGTCGCTGCGGGCCGCTGGCGACGAGGTCGTCCCCCTGGTGCGAAGGCCAGGAATTGCGGGATCCATCTTCTGGAAGCCGGAAGACGGGGGCCTCGATCCAGCGCTGGTCAGCGGTTTCGATGCGGTGATTCAACTCGCCGGCGAGCCGGTGGCCGGCGGCCGGTGGACGCCGGAACGAAAGCGCCGCATCTGGGACAGCCGAGTGAAGGGCGTGGAAACGCTGGTAGCGGCGTTGGGGCAGGCCCGGCAGCCGCCCCGTGTGTTTCTCTGCGCGTCCGGCATCAACTTTTATGGTGATCGGGGCGACACGCTTCTGGACGAAACGATGCCAGCGGGGAAGGGCTTTCTCCCCGACTTGTGTGTTGCCGGAGAGGGTGCCGCGGCCACGCTGTCGGCCGTTTCGCGCGTCGTCAACCTGCGCATCGGCGTTGTGCTGGCGGGCGATGGCGGCATCCTGCCGTCGATGCTTCCCATCTTTCGCCTTGGCCTTGGCGGACCGGTCGGCGGCGGAGCGGCGTACCTGAGCTGGATCTCGCTGCCCGACCTGGTACGCGCCACAGAGCACATTCTCCGCGCTGACGACCTCAGGGGACCGCTGAACCTCGTCTCTCCCGAACCCGTCACCGGTAAAGCCTTCGCGTGTGCGTTAGGTGCCGCCCTGGGCCGCCCGGCCGTACTCCCGGTGCCCGCGTGGCTTGCTCGCACCCTGATCGGCGAGATGGCGCAAGAGACGATTCTCAGCAGCGTGCGCGCGGTGCCAAAAAGGTTGAACGAGAGTGGCTTCCGGTTCCGCGACACGGACCTCGCCGAGGCTCTGGCAGGATGTGGACTCGGCAAACGATGATGCCAGCATGGCGTGCCTGATTGGCTGCGGTCCGCTACGTTCGAGCCGCTCTAGACGGTCTCCTCAGGCGCAGCAATCAATTTGAGGATGCACTCCTGCGCCCCGAGCACCGGATGCGTGGCCCGGAAGCGCACGGAACCGGCCTCCGTCCGCGCTCTGATCCAGATTGCCCCCGTGCCGCCAACCACAGCGAAGGGATTGTCCCCGATGATGTCTGCTGGGCCGTCGACCTCCAGGCGAATGGCATCGTTGGCAAAGGGGCGCACGCGATCGAACTCGTCGGCCACGCGCAGGACGACGCGTGTGGTGTCGGCGCCGTCGGCCACCAGCTCCCCATCGTCTGGCAGCAGCATGAATTTCTGATCGACGCCTTTGCCGGAGTAGCGTTTTGAGATTACCTGCTTGCCGGCAAGGTAGCCATCGATGCGCAGATCGCCCCACGGCGAAAGCCTGTCGCCAATCTCGATGTTGAAGGGCGGGTGCGGCAGGTGAGGGAACTGCGCGCGGTCAGGATCGCCTTCGCCAACCAGTCGCTCGCTCTTGCCGTCCTCGACATACAGCTTCAGGTGATCGCAGTTGGAGCAGATTATCGCACTGCTGAAGCCGACCGATTCGCCATTACGCGCCCAGTGAAACGCCGGTTCCAGAACGATCTCCTCCGCGGGCGAGCACATGGATTTGTAGAAGCCTGCCGCTGACTTCGGCGTGCGATAAATGTCCATCACGCCGTGGTAGCAGATCCGGTCGCCGGAGCCGAAGTTGGCATGCGTGTTGTAGTCGAATGCGCACCAGCCGATGCCGCCGGCATACTGCGGATCGGAAGCCAGCGTGTCGTGCACGCGTGCATGGCGAACAACAAACTCCTGCAGCCGTTCCTTGTCGTCGATGGTCTTGGTCGGAAACGTATGACCGACAAATTCCGTGTTCAGGTACCGCTCATGGATCGGCTTCTTTAACGGCCATCCGAAGTCATTCATCGTGAAGACGTCTTCCAGAAACTCCGACTCCTGGAAGTAGCGTATGCCGCCGGTCTGGCGCGCACGGTCGAGCGCATGCGCCACGGCGTTGGTGCGGACGTAGAAGTCATGGTTGTCGCGCGACTCATTGATGCGCACGCCCCAAAGAACAACGGAAGGATGGTTCCAGTCGCGGCGCACCATGCGACGCACGTTGTCCACCGCGATGTCCTGCCACGGTTTGGGACCGATGTGCTGCCAACCAGGAATCTCTTCCAGCACCAGTAATCCCATCTCATCGCAGGCGTCTAGGAAGTGTCGCGACTGCGGGTAGTGCGACGTGCGCACGATGTTGCAGTGCAGCTCATGCCGCAGAATCCGCGCGTCCTGGCGCTGCACCCGCCCCGGCATCGCCTGGCCCACATACGGAAACGTCTGGTGCCGGTCCAGCCCGTGCAGCTTGACGATCTTGCCGTTCAGCGAGAAACCCTGCGGCGTAAACGTGGCCTCGCGGAAGCCGATGCGCCGCTCATCCGCATCCAGCGGACGCCGGTCCTGCAACAGCTGCACGTGCACGGTGTAGAGGTGTGGATGATCAAGATCCCACAGCTCGATCGCGCCAGGATTCTTCAGCGTTACCGTGTAGGAGCCCGGCACAGACGGTGTCGGCGCAAGCGCACCCAGCGCCTGGTCCGCATCGGCTTCATTGTGCGGAAGCACGGCCGGTTCAGGGATTGCGAGACTGGCCTTGGCAACAGCTTCGGTGCTGCCTGCCTTGCGCAGTTCCACCGCGAGCGAGAGATGATCGGCACGGGCGCCCGCGGCGCGATCCAGAAAGCACTCCACCGCCACGGTGGGGTTGGTGCCGAGCACACCTTCCGGTCGCGCATAGATGTTCTCAAGAAAGATCTGGGGCACAACGCGCAGCGAAACCTCGCGGTAGATGCCGCCAAAGGTGAGATAGTCGATCTCGTTTCCAAAGGGCGGGATGTCCGCGCGCTCCGTCGAGTCAACCTCCACAGCCAGCAGGTTGGCTTCGCCCGGCTTCATGTGCCGCGTCAGCTCAAAGCTGAACGGCGTATACCCACCGCGGTAACTGCCCAGCTTCTCGCCGTTCAGGTACACGGTCGATGCGGTCATCACGCCTTCGAAGTCGACGAACACACGTTTTCCCGCAGCATCGGCAGGAATGTGCAGCGTGCGCCGGTAGATGGAGATGAACTCGTAGCTCTTGTCGTCGAAGCTGTGCCACGGCAAACGCACATTGGTGTGCGGGATGATGACGGGCGTGAACTGGCTGTCATCGAAGCCGACCCCATGGGCCGCCTCGCTGGTCGTCGGGCTGTAGCGCCAGTTGCGATTGATTGGGTGTACCACCCGGCCCGCAGCCAACGCCGGTTCCACAGCCGCGGCGCCACGCGAAAGCGTCACACCGGCGACCGCCGCCGTGGTCGATTGAAGAAAGTGTCGCCTGTTCATGGGTTTCTCTGGAGAGGTCTAGGAAGGACAAGTATGCGAGTCGCTGCGTTTGAGATTTAACGCAGACCCTTGACGCCATCATCTTCGGCACGGCCGCCGCGCGCGAGCTCCTCATCGTTCTCGGCTTCGGTCACCGACTCCAGGCTCTCCGGGCTGGCCTCGAACTCCGCCAGTAGCGACCGCGCAGCAGCCTCGTCTTCCGGCCGCACCTGCACACGGGCGAGAAACGCCACGGGGATCAGGCTGTTCGCATTTTCACCCTGCAGAAACACGTCGATGTTGGCTGACTCCAGTGCCGTTCGCGCAAGGCTGGCGGTTACAGGATCGGGAAAGGTCGCAACCGTTACCAGCTCGTCATCGCTGTACAGTACGGGCTGTGTTGCGTCGACCTCATCATTGTTGGAGAGTGTCTTGCTCATGCGGAGATACCTCAAAACGTAGGATGCAGACGATTCGGCCCGTGCGATGCACTTCCATGCCGCACGATCTCGCTACTTCAGCTCGATCGACTGCAGGTGAAACGTGATCGTACCCCAGAAAAGCCGGGCCTGTATCTGCACCGGCAGATGCCGCGCGTCATCGGTATACCAGATCCAAATGTGCCCGCGGTTCTTCACGATGCCCTCATCCGCGGTCGCCTGCACCTTGAGCGTCTGAAAGGTGCCAGCCGGCGTCTTGATCTCTTCCCGGCCTTCCACCTTCATGCCCACCGTCACCGTACGCATGGAGTCCGCCAGGGGAAACTCAACCGTCTGGCCCACCGCCAGAGGCTGCGACTGCGTATAGAACATGGCGGAAAGGGAATCGGTCACGCACGCCGGCACATTAGCCTGCAGGCGCACCGCCGTTCCTTTCACAAGGTTGCGCGTGTACTCATTCTGCTTGCCGTGCGCATTATCGAAGGTGAGCTCGCTCGCGATCTTGCGGCGGCCCTCCTGCACCTGCTTGTTCAGGCCGGTAGAGCACCCCGTCTTTGCGTCAAAACCTGCCTGAAAACGGTCCACCACCGGGAACAGCAGATTGACCGCGCCAATGGAGTCTCCGGTCGCTGCGACCTTCTCGGCGCCGCCACTCGCATCCAGGTGAAACACAGCCGTACCCGCGGTAAACACGCGCCAGTCCACAGAAAAGGTCAGCGTTTCATGCTGTGGGTAGACGAAGCCCCCGCCCGGTGGCTGCAGCACGGGGATGGGTCGCTGCACGGCCGGCGTCTTCGGTGCGAAGATCTGCGCCGGCGCGGTGCCCGCAAGAGCGAAGCACACCAGCAGCGCGGGCAGCAACAACCGTGCCATCGTCGGGGGAGTGCCGTGCTTCAACGTCGATCGTCCCCCAACAAAATTTGTGTGTCCGTCTGCCGATCGCGTGCTCTTCAGGCTAGGTGCTCTTAATGCCGATAGCGGAGCCACATGCGCAGCGCCAGCGCGCCGTACAGCGCCGCTGCGCCCATAGCAGCATTGTACTCGCGGTGGTGCCGGTACCGCTCCGGCGAGAACCGCCCGAGACCGGCTCCGTCGCCGGGCGAAGAGGGCGCCGAGGTCAGCCGTGGCAGCAGGCGCGGCACCGCACGCGCATACGCCTCGAAGGCCGGAAATGCATCGCGCAGATAGGCCTCCTCAGAGAGAATCGTGGGCCAATAAATCAGTAAAAAGAGCCCAAGCAGCAGAACGCCCAGCCACACCCGGCCAGCCGCCACGGCAAAGCCGAACGCCATCATCATGGACCCGAGATACAGGGGGTTGCGCGTGTAGGCATAGGGTCCGGTACGCGTCAGCTCGGCGTTTTTCTTCACATAGCCCGCGGCATACCCGCGCAGCGCCAACCCGGCCAGAACTGCAGGCAAGCTCAACAGCAGCAGCCGTCCGCTGGGCCGCGCAAAAAGCAGAAACACCGCAGCCGTGACAAAGCCGAGCGGCACGCGAATGCGTCGGGCAATCCCTTGCCATTGTGGTCTGCCCGTGCTCGTCCCCATCCCGCCATTCTCTCAAAACCGGTTGCGGTTAGAGGTGGCGATCCGTGACCGCCAGCGCCGCCGCGAGCACCGCCTCCACGGAGAGCCGCGCCAGTCCCGCCTCAACCGCCCCAACGTGCCTGTAGCTTGTGACCGATGATGGATCGCGCAGCACGCGCTTGGGCCCCGCGCCCCAGGGCCCATTGCGTGCCGGGTCGGTGGGCCCAAACAGCGCGACGGAGGGCACACGGAGCGCCGCCGCCAGATGCACCGGACCGGAGTCGCCTCCCACCACCAGCGCCGCGCGCCGCGTGAGCGCGATCAGCTCCGCAACGCCGCACACGATGGCGCGTGCCGTGCCTTGGCTGGCCTGCATCACCTTCAGCACCACGGGATCCTTGGCATGGCTCGCATTCACAATCACCGCGAAGCCTTGCGCCGCGAGCTGGGAGGCCAGCTCACCAAAGCGCTCCGCCGGCCACTGCTTGGCACCCCAGCCCGCGGTTGGCGCCAGCAACGCGACTGGCCCGTCAGCGTCGTGCGCAACGGCCTCCGCCCACGCCTCTGCCCCGGTGTTGCGCGGCAGCTCCGTCATGGTCGCGGGGAGCAGCGACAGGCCGCAGGCGTCCCCCAGCAGGGCGGTCATCTGCTCAACGATGTGCGCGCCCCGCCGTTCCGCCCGGCGGTCGTACAAAGATCGCGCCGGACGCTCGCGCGGGTCGCGCCAACCCCAGCGCACGCCCACCCCGGCCAGCCTCGCGATGCCCGCCGAGCGCAGCGTTCCCTGCAGGTCCACCACGGGATCGTAGCCGTGGGCCCGCAGCGTCCACAGGCCCCGCAGTGATAGCCACGTCGCTCGGCTGAGCGGCGCACGCTTCCACGTTGCGATCGGTACCCCAAACACGCGGTCGACCACGGCCGTATTTCCGCTGCTCGCCAACAGGGGCGACCAGCGCTCGTCGACAATCCAATCGATCGCCAACTCCGGTCTCGCCTGGCGCAATGCCGATACCGCAAACAACGCGTGCAGGACATCGCCCATCGCGCCCACACGCACGATCAGCACCCGCCGTGTCCCTTTCAAGGCACACGTGCCGCTTGGGTGTGGATCGCCGGGGCCGGCCCGCGCAACTTGGCTTCGATCGCGCGGGCCACCGGCGCTTCATACACAAACCCGGCATCGAGCGCGACCGTCATTACGGGACCAATTTCATACGTAAGCCGTGCCCGCAGGGCATCGGTCAGCTTGACGGCATCCTTCTCCGTCGTCACCAGGCCGGTTGCCCGCAGGGTGCGCGCCAGGCGCACAATCTCGCGAATGTCATGCTCCTCGTACACATGGTGGTCGCGAAACACCACCGTATCCACCACACCGCATCCCGCGTCGGCGAGCATGGCCTGAAAGTTTGCCGGCCGCGCCAGGGCGCAGAACGCCAGCGGTCGCAGCCCCGCGCCAAAAACGCCCAGCGGCTGCGGAAAACGCAGCGCCCGCCGCACCGTCCACAGCGGCGCATCGGCCCCTGCCAGCTCCCGCACCCGTGGTGCGATGGCTTCTACCTCGTCTTCGCGGACCGCCAGCGCATCGGCGCTGCGCAAAACGCTCAGCGGCTCTCGCAGATTGCCCGCTGGCAGCAACACGTCGGTAAGATCCTCCGCCGTGACCAGCACAAGATCGAAGCTGCGCGTCAGCGATCGATGCTGCAGCCCGTCGTCCAGCAGGTGCAGGCAGGGCTCAGGGGTCCCGTTCGTTCCGCTGATTCCACTGTTCCCGTGATTGCCAGGGGCGCAACTCAGCCGTCCCTCCGCTGCCTGGCCCGCGGCAAAGCGCCCCGCGCCCACCCAGACCGGCAGCCCGGTGCGCTCTGCGATGAGGCACGGCTCGTCACCAAAGCGGCGCGCCGCATCGCTCATCAGCAGGTCTACACGTTCGACCTCGCGGCCCGATCGACCGTACCCCCGCGAAAGGATGTCCACGTTCCAGCCGCGACTCGCCAGCAGCTTGGAGAGTGCAATCACCACCGGCGTCTTGCCCGCTCCGCCGGCCGACACACTGCCAACGCTGACGACCGGGTGCTCCAGCCGCTGCGTCTGCAGCAGGCCGGCTCGCCGCGCCGCGCGCTGTACCGCCAGCGCCGCGCTGTACACCGGCACCAGCGGCCACGCCCAGGGCCGACGCGCACTCATGCGGGCACCGCCTGCGTCGCTTCCACACTCGTCTTTGCCTGCAGCAGCATGGTAAGCGCCGCGACGGTGCGCGCCGTCGCTCCCTGCTCGCGGTCGAAGGCTTCCAGGCCGCGCTCGCCCATCGCATGAGCCGCCTCCCCGTCACGCAACAACGCGAAAAGTTGGTTCTCCAAGGCATCGCGATCCTTCACGATCCGTATGGCGTCCGCTGCCTGCATGCCGCGAACAACGTCCCGGAAGTTCTCAAAGGAAGGCCCCATCAACACCGGCACTCCGAACTGCGCGGGCTCCAGCGGATTGTGGCCCCCTTTGCCCACGAGGCTCCCGCCAACAAACGCCACATCGGCGACGCGGTACAGCGCTGCAAGATCGCCGATGGTGTCAAGGACAACGATCTCGGCGTACCGGTGATCCGCCAGCTCCGGCAGGATTTCCGACGCACGCAGGCACTGGTACTTGCTCGCCACCGCGTACACCTCGTCGAAGCGATCCGGATGTCTCGGCGCAAGAATAAGCAGGGCATGCAGATCGGTGCGCGCCGCGCCGCACCATGCCTGAATGACGATCTCTTCTTCGCTCAAGGTCTTCTTTGAGATGCGACCTGCCGTGCTGCCGGCCAGGACGACCGGCCGTTCACCCGCCAGCTCCTCGATCAGCCTGACGGTCCGGCTCCCCTTCGGGGCACGCACGTCATACTTCAAATTCCCACTCACGCGCACACGCTCGGCCTGCGCGCCCAGCTGGATCAACCGCTGCGCATCTTCGTCACTCTGCGCCAGCCACAGGCTTACGTTGCGCCCCATCCGAACCCACAACGCCTTTACCCGCAGAGCCCGTCCAAAACTGCGATCGCTTACTCGCGCATTCACCACGGCAACCGGCACCTCCGATCGCGCACATTCGTGCAGCACCCGAGGCCAAAGCTCGCTCTCTGCCAGCACCAGCATGGCCGGTCGCAGAACCCGCAGGTACGCCCGCACTGCCCACGCAAAATCCAGCGGAAAGGGAAAGACCCGATCCGCCCCGAAGCGCTCGCGAGCCAGGTCCTGTCCGGTCTTTGTCGTGGTGGAGAGCACAACGATCCACGGCTTTTCCGGGTCACCGCCGGCTGCAGTCCCGTTCAGCGTCGCTTCCAGCTCTCGCACCAGCCGCGAGACGGCTAACACCTCGCCTACGCTCACGGCATGCACCCACACCACGCGATGGCCCGCCACCGCCGCCCGCAACCGTCCCGGCACGCGGCCCAGCCGCTCCCGCAGGCCCTCGCGATAGCGTCGCGTCGTGGCCATGCGCAGCAGCCACCAGGGCGCGCTTACGGCCAACCCCAGGCCCAGCAGCACGCTGTAGCCGAGCATAGGCAGGCGCCCGCGAACAGGTTTCTCGAGCGACCTTTGCCCCGCGCACATCCTCCAGAGCATAATCGCTGGGACAATGCCACGCCACGCACAACGCCGCCTTGCCCTCACCGTGGCCGCCGGTTTGCTCCTCATTACCGCGGCTCCAGCAGGCGCCAAGGACAAGCCTCGCATCCCGATCCCAGCCTCCCCGGCCGCGGAATACCCGCTGCACGACGCCCACGATGGCATCACCATTGCCGCCGAACCTGGCGATCTCAACGAGACCCGGCCGCATACGCGACTCGATTATTTTCATCACGGTTTCATGCCGATGCGCGTCATCGTCACCAACGACTCAGCCGACGCCCTCTCGCTAGACGACGCGCGCATCCTCTTCATCGCCGCCGACAACTACACCCGCAACGCCGCCACCGATGACGAGTTGCAGCGCCGCATGTTCACGAAAAAGAGCGCCGCAGGCACAACCATCCCGCTGCCCATGCCGCTACCCTCGATCACCCTGCACCATCTAGGCGTCGACAAGCAGATCCTCGCCGATGACGCCGACTTCGGTTTCCCGACCACGACGGTCGCCCCGCACACCACCGTCGCCGGCTACATCTTCTACGACACCCGCGACATGGACGAACCCGTTCTCGAGAAAGCCACCCTCGAGCTCCGCAAGGTGCGCTGGGCCGCCAGCAACAAGGAGCTGCAGGCTTTCGAAATTTCGTTGAAACCCTTGGCCGCCAACCCGGCGGCGAATCCCAACACACATCCGACTACGTCAAAATAGCCAGGGACAACTTACCGCCACAAACCGCGTCATCTCGACCGGAGGCCGCAGGCCGCAGTGGAGAGACCTGTGTATTTGGTCTGCGCACCCAAAAACCCTCACGAGGCAAGCCTCTTCCCAGCCC
>CAXTFS010000052.1:0-14969 GCA_964243395.1 uncultured Acidobacteriaceae bacterium
TTCCAGAAGAGACGCATCCTCCTCGGTTGCGGCTCCCCCTTTATCCATCGCTCTATTCATCCAACGTCCCTGCCCACAAACTGGATTGCCGGCGCGCAAAATTGGCACAGGTGCTTCTTGCCTTTTGCGAACGCCGGGTCTGATTGGGAGCCCAGTGTAGCCCATTGGGATACACGGACGCCCGTATCGCCCCGTATGCTGAGGTCTGCCGATGTCCTCTTTGCCGCCGGGTGAACGTTCAGCCAAGGAACCGAAGTTGCGCCTCGACAAGCTGCTCGTGGAGCGTGGCCTGGCGGCCTCCCGCGAAAGGGCGCAGGCGCTCATCCTGGCGGGTCGCGTGCTCGTTGACGAGCAACGCGTGGACAAGCCTGGCGCAGCGGTCAAGGACGCTGCCGCGGTCCGCATGCTCGGCGAGGACATGCGCTATGTCTCCCGCGGTGGCCTCAAGCTCGAAGGCGCGTTGAAGGCGTGGGGCATCGACCTGCGCGATCGCCGCTGTGCCGATATCGGTGCGTCGACCGGCGGCTTCACCGACTGCATGTTGCAGCACGGTGCGGTTTCGGTGCTGGCGGTCGATACGGGCTATGGCCAGATCGCGCACAAGCTGCGTACCGACCCGCGGGTAAGGCTGATGGAGCGCACCAACGCACGGCTGCTCGCGCCCGGCGCATTGCTCCCTTCCGACGTCGATGCTGCTGCGGGACGCGCTATTGCCTTCTTCGCCATGGACGTTTCTTTCATCGGCGCGAGCCTTGTGCTGCCGTCCGTGGTGGGGGCGCTGGCGGCGGACGGCGAGCGCTGGAGGGGCGAGGCAGTCATCCTGGTCAAGCCGCAGTTCGAAGCCGGGCGTGAGCATGTGGGCAAAGGCGGCATCGTGCGCGATCCGGAGGCCCAACAGCTTGCCGTGGAGCGCGTGCGGGATGCTGTGGGTGCGCTCGGCGGCGCTGTGCTTGCGGTGATGGACTCGCCGATTCTTGGCATGGAAGGGAATCGGGAGTTTCTGCTGCACGCGCGTTTCGGCGCTGTGGCTGCGGGGCCCGAAGCCTGAGCTGCGTTATGGGAAGGTCCCTTGGATTGGTGACGGGGATGTGCTTGCGCGCGTACCGCAGATCCCTCCGCTGCGCTACGGGATGACAAGTAGGAAGGTGTGCCTGCCGCTGATGACAAACGTGAGGGGTGTGGCTGCCGCAGAACTGACAAGAAGTAGCGTGTGCCTGCCGGGCTTCGCCGCCTCGTTGCTTGATGGCGGCACGAGTACACTGAGCACGGATGCCCCTTGCTGCCATCATCTCCAAACCCCAGAAACCAGAGCTGGGACAGATCCTCACCGACCTGCTGGCGTGGCTCTCCGGGCACGGCTTCACCTTTCTGCTGGATCCCAACAGCGCGCTCTACGTCAACCGTGAAGATGAAGCGATCGACCGGCTCGAGATGGCCGAAGAAAATCCGGACGTCGTCATTACGCTGGGCGGCGATGGCACCTTGCTCTCGGCCGCACGAGCCTTTGCGCAGAGTGATGTGCCGTTGCTTGGCGTTAATCTAGGCTCGCTCGGATTTCTGACCGAGGTTCCGCTCTCGGACCTGTACACCACCCTCGAGACCTGGCTTGCCGGCGATGGCGTCATGGACACGCGCAGCCTGATGCACACGGAACTGATCCGCGATGGCCGCGTCTTCCGCCGCTGGGATGCACTCAACGATGTGGTGCTCGCCAAGGGAGCCATCGCGCGCATTGGCGAGTTTGCAATCGAGCTGGACGGGCAGTTTGTGGCGCGTTTCCGGGCCGACGGCATCATCATGTCGACACCGACGGGCTCCACGGCGTACACGCTTGCAGCCAATGGTCCCATTGTCATGCCGTCCGTCGATGGCCTTGTGCTCACGGCAATCTGCCCGCATCTGCTGACGATTCGACCGATCGTGGTGCCAGGATCTTCTGAGATCGCCGTAACCGTCGACGTGGTGCCGCACGAGACCTACATTACCGTCGATGGGCAGGAGGTCGTAGAGCTACTGCTGAACGACCGCATCGTCTGCCGGCGCTCGGACCGCAAGATCCAGCTGCTGCGCCTGCGCGAGAATGGCTTGTTTAACGTGCTGCGCTCGAAGCTGAGCTGGGGCGAGCAGTAGCCACCCGTCAGGATGGTTTCACCAGATGTGCGTGATTACCTGATTTGTGATCAACGCGGCCACATACGCCACGCCCGTCATGTAGAAGAACTGAATCGCGGGCAGCTTCCAGCTGTTGGTCTCACGACGCACCACAGCCAGCGTCGAGGTGCACTGCATCGCGAAGGCGAAGAACACGACCAGCGCCACGGCGCCGCCGATGCCCATATCGTGCCGCAGTGCGGCTTGCAGACCGAGCGAGTGGGTCTCTGGATCGACGCCGTAGAGCGTGCCCAGCGTGCCCACGATGACCTCGCGCGCGACGATGGAACTCAGCAGGCCGATGCCGATCTTCCAGTTGAAGCCGAGCGGGTGCAGCACCGGCTCGATCCACTGGCCGATGCGCCCGATCACGCTGCTGGTCAGAGCAGAGAAATGCCCGCCATGTACCGGCAACACACTCAGCACCCACACAAGAAAGGTGACGCCGAGGATGATGGTGCCCGCCTTCTTTAAGAAGAGCTTGCCGCGGTCATACACACGCAACGTCAGCCCTCGCGGCGTGGGCCACCGGTATTGTGGCAGCTCCAGAATGAAGGGTGTGGGCGCGGCCTTCAGCACGGACGAGTTCAGCAGGCGTGCTGTGATCAGCGCGGCCAGAAAGCCCAGCGCGTACAGGCTCAGCATGACCGTGGCGCGCAGGCCGATGAGGTTCGCGAATAGATGACGGTCCGGGATAAACGCCGCGATGATGAGCGTGTAGACCGGCAGGCGCGCGGAGCAGGTCATGAATGGTGCGACAAGGATCGTGGCCAGCCGCTCGCGCTTGTTTTCAATCGTTCGGGTGGCCATGATCGCCGGCACCGCGCACGCATAGGCCGAGAGCAACGGAATAAAGGCCTTCCCGTTCAGCCCGATGGCCCGCATGGCCCGGTCAGCGATGAGCGCCGCGCGAGCCAGGTAGCCGGAGTCCTCCAGGATCCCGATAAAGAGAAACAGCAGCAGAATCTGCGGCAGAAACACCAGCACGGACTGCACGCCGTTCCACAGGCCATCGCGCAGCAGGGGCCTTAGCCAGTTATCGGGCAGCAGGTTCGCCGCGTGTCCGCCCCAGTCCGTGAGCAGCTTGCCCATGCCGTCGCTGAGCGGCTGGCCCAGCGCGAAAACCACCTGAAAGACCGCAATCACCACCAGCAGAAAGACCAGCGGTCCCCACACTCGGTGCAGCAGGACGCTGTCCAGGCGGCGCGTCCAGGCGGGCGACTCCGGCGCACGATACTTTGTGCGCTGGCTCACCTGGGTCGCCCACTTGCGGCTGGCGGCCGGGCTCTGCAGTACCGGCAGACGCAGTGGCTGCGGACGCTCCTGAGCGGATTCGTCCACGCCGGCGAGAAAGCTTGAAATCAGATCGAGGCCGGTCCCGCGTGCGCTTGAGATCAGCGCCACCGGATGCCCAAGCTCCTGCGACATGGCGAGCGGATCGAGCTTGCCGCCGCGCTGCTCCAGCAGGTCGGCCATGTTCAGCAGCACCATCGTGGGCAGGCCGAGCGAAAACACGGTTTGCGCCAGCATGAGCTGGCGGTTCATGTGTACCGAATCGAGCACCAGCAGCACCACATCCGGTGGCGGCACGCCGGGCATGCGGCCGGTCAGCACGTCGACCGCGACGCGCGCGTCTTCGGAGTATGTCGCGAGCGAATAAATACCGGGCAGATCGATGCACGTAAGTTCCGGCCGGCCGATGCCCTTCATGCGGCCGGAGTGGTGCTCCACGGTTACGCCCGGGTAGTTGGCCACCTTCTGCCGCAGCCCGGTAAGCCGATTGAAGAGAGTCGATTTGCCACAGTTTGGCGGTCCAACCAGGGCCACCGTGCGCAGCCCGCCCTTCGGCGGCGTAGCGGACGGGGGCGGCTCCGCTACCGTAACATGACAGCTCACGTGCGGCTCTTGGTGCTGGCTGGCGCTGCTGCGGACTGGCCGGCGGAGGGCTCGATGGTGATGTGTCGCGCGGTTTCGTTGCGCAGCCCAACCTCAACCCCATCTACGCGATACACCGTGGGATCGCCGGCTGGAGCGCGCCGCAGCACCTCAAAGCTGGCCCCGGGCAGAAACCCGAGATGGGCGAGATGATTGCTTACGTCCTCAGGCAGGTCGAGGTGCTCCAGCACCCCGGAACCGCCGACCTTGACCTCGCTTAGTGATGTCACCGCTCTGCCACTCCGAATGCCGACCGAATCGGTCTCCAATCATCTTACGATGATTTCCCACGAAGAGCGAGTAGCGCAAACCAAAGGGCACACGGCTTCAACACTTGAGGGAGGAACGCAGATTGTGAGGGAGGGATGGTGCGCCCGGAAGGAGTCGAACCTCCGACCTACTGGTTCGTAGCCAGTTGCTCTATCCAGCTGAGCTACGGGCGCACATTGCGTCAAGGCAACTTCGTAAGAATACCGGACGTGTGCGTGTGGAGCAAGCCTGCCTTGTGCCTGAGCTTACGTTGGCCTTGTGCCTGAGCTTACTTGGCGATGGCAGGCGTAGTCGCCGGCTCGGCAGCGGGTTGGTCCGGGATCAGCGACACGCGCTCGACCAGGTCAAGGCCCGTGCGCCGCAGCAGACCGTGGATCACGGCTTCCGTCAGACGTGAGGCGTCAAACTCCACACGCACGGTGTGTGCTGCCTCATCCACACCCAGGCTACGGATGCCGTATACCTCGCGTACCTTGGCCAGGGCCATACCTGTCGTCTCGCCCGGCGCGCGGCCGTAGCGGTACATCACATCCAACTGCGTCATGGGCAAATCGTAGCAGGGAAGCGCCCGCCTAGCGGGACAGCTTGCGGATGGAGTCTTCGATTTCCGGGCTGGTCCAGTCCTGAGCGCTGATGAACTTGCGCCGCACCACGCCGGCTTTGTCGATCAGATAGCTTTCTGGAAACCGGAAGGTCCCGTACATGGTGTTGGCGCTCTGCTTGGCGTCGAACACGGTCAGGTACGTGAGCGGACGGCGCTGAAGAAAGGCCTGGTAGGTGTCGGCGTCCTCATCGGTGGCCACGGCGACGATGCGCAACTGCGGCATGGCCTGCTGCAGGGCCTCCAGCGAGGGCAGCTCCTCAATGCAGGGCGCGCACCAGGTTGCCCAGAAATTGAGCAGCACCACCTGCCCGCGCAGGCTGCGCAGATTCACGGCATGTTGGCCGTCATTCAGTGCAAACACAGGGGCCGGGCTGCCGATCTGGCCTGGATGATCGCCGCGGTCGCAACCTTCAGTCAGCAGCGCGCAGGCGAACACCACGCTCAGAAACAGGCGGAACGTGGTTTGTTTGCGGGCTCCCATGGGCATCGACAGCATCGCTTCTTATAATAGAAGGCAGTGGAGAGCCGTCCGAAGTCGACCGGAGATGCCGTTGCGACGGATCGCCCCTCCAAAGGTTCAAAGCGCAGCTACACCCCGGTGCTTGGCCTGTTTTCCGCCGACGACCCAAGGCCCACGCCGCTTGTGGATGAGCAGGTCGAACACGGTGCGGAAGAGGGTTCTCCTGCGCCGTTCGAACTTACCGTCATCATCCCTGCGCGCAACGAGGAGGCCAATCTTCCAGGATGCCTCCAGTCGCTGCTGGCGCAGGACGAACGTGTGTTTACGCTCGGAACGGATTGGGAGATCCTGGTCGTCGATGATGACTCCGCAGACACAACCCGTGCCCTGACCGAAGCGCAGGTCGCGGCGCATCCGGGGTTGCGTCTGCTCGCCGCACCGCCGCTGCCGGAGCGCGATGCCGACCGCGCGTTTACCGGCAAGAACAACGCCTGCTGGGCCGGCGCGCAGGCGGCGGGAGGGCGCTGGCTGCTGTTTACCGATGCCGACACCCTGCACGAGCCCGGCGACCTGCGACGGGCACTGCATGAGGCCGCGCGCAACAACGTGGCGCTGCTTTCGTATTCGCCGCGCCAGGTTGTGCATGGGTTGGCGCAACGCCTCTTGATGCCGCTGGTGTTTGCCGAGCTCGCGAATGCCTATCCGCCGGCAAAGGTAAATGATCCCGCTGATCGCACCGCGGCTGCCAATGGGCAATTCCTGCTGGTGGAGCGGGAGGCCTACTTTGCCGCCGGCGGCCACCGTGCCGTGGGCCGGTCGGTGCTCGAGGATGTGGCCCTCGCGGAGACCATCAAGCGTTCCAGGCGCGGCATCCGCCTGCGCTACGCCCCGGACGCGCTTTCCACGCGCATGTACCGCGGCTTTGGTGACATGGTGGAAGGCTGGACGAAGAACCTGGCCCTGCTGTTTCCGCATGCCGTGCGGCTGGCGTTTTCGCGGGTACTCGATCTGTTACTGCTGCTGTTGCCGCTGGTGTTTTGGCTGCTGCCGTATCTGGAGAACTGGAAGCGCGTGGTGATCCTGGCCTTCTGGGCGCGCGCGCTGCTGCGTGTGTACCAGCGCATCAGCCGAGCACACTTCCCGGTGCTTGACTCGGCGATGGCACCGCTGGGTCTCCCGCTTTTCATCTACCTTCTAGTTGCGAGCTGGCTGCGTCACCGTGTCTTCCATTCGGTGACGTGGAAGGGCCGGGAGTACCGTACCTGAGCCCGTGTTTGAGCCCCGTGTTTCGCGCTTCTGGCATGCTCAGGATTCGCAGCCTGCGGCGTGGGCATCCAATGGCAGACGCGCTCTAAGCTCCCCTCGTTATGATCCTGCTCACACGCAAAGCCGACTTCGCCGCCGCGCACTTCTACTGGAACCCCGCGTGGAGCGAGGAAGAAAACGGGCGCGTATTCGGCAAGTGCTCCAATCGGCAGGGCCATGGGCATAACTACACGCTGGAGGTTACCGTGCGCGGTGAGATCGATGCGACCTCCGGCTTTGTGGTCGATCTGAAACAGCTAAAGGACATCATGGAACGCGAGGTGGTGTCGGTCTATGATCATCGCCACCTGAACCATGAGGTGCCCGAGTTCGCACACATCCAGCCCACCACGGAAAACATCGCGCTCGCGATCTGGCGCCGGCTGGACGGCAAGGTTCCCGGGGCCGCGCTACACCGGGTGCGCGTGTATGAATCGCCGGACCTCTTCGCCGATGTGTATGGAGACCACGTATGAGCACCGCGGCGGCTCCGCTGGCCTATCTCACGCGGCGTTACCGCTTTGCGGCGTCACACCGTCTGCATGTTGCTGCGTTGAGCGATGAAGAGAACAGCGAGCTGTTCGGCAAGTGCAACAATCCTTTTGGGCATGGGCATAACTATTTCGTGCAGGTTACGCTGGCCGGCCCTGTCGATCCTGAGACTGGGATGGTCGTGAACCTCCGGGACCTGGATGGCTTTGCCGCGACTGCGCTGTTTCCGCGTTTCGACCTCGCCAACCTCAACCAGGATCCTGCCTTCGCGGAGAACGTCCCAAGCACGGAAAACCTGTGTATCGAGCTCTGGCGTGTGTTTACGTCGCTTGCGCAGCGATACGGGCACGTACGCCTGCATCGGATTCGTGTGGAAGAGACCCACAACAACGCCTTCGAATACTTTGGCGAGGCAGAGGAGCAGCAGGGAAGGCACGACGCAAGCGTATGACGACCAAAGCACCCATAGAAACCGCAGAGAACGGGCGCGCCGGGCTAACCGCGGCCGCGCAGGCGGAAGAAGTTCAAACGCTTACCCTGAAAGATGCGAGCCTACGCGCGATCTTCGCCGAGGTGTTGTCGCGCATCGGCGAAGACCCGGCGCGCGACGGCTTGGTGAACACACCGCAACGGGTGGAGAAATCGCTGCGTTATCTCACTCGCGGCTACGAGCAGACGGTCGATGAGGTCATCAACGGTGCGCTGTTCGATGTTGATTATGACGAGATGGTGATCGTCAAAGATGTTGAATTTTACTCGCAATGCGAGCATCATCTGCTGCCCTTCTTCGGCCGCGCGCACGTTGCGTATATTCCGCAGGGCAAGGTCATCGGCTTAAGCAAGATCCCGCGCATTGTGGACGTCTTCGCGCGCCGGCTGCAGGTGCAGGAGCGGCTTACACGCGAGGTCGCCGAAGCCATCGAGAACGCCATTCATCCCCAGGGCGTTGCGGTCATCATGGAGGCACAGCACCTGTGCATGATGATGCGCGGCGTGGAGAAGCAGAGTTCCAAGACGGTGACCAGCGCGATGCTTGGCGTCTTCAAGACGCAGATCCAAACCCGTAACGAACTTTTATCGTTGATCGAGAACAGGCGTTAAGCAAACGGCACTCGGCTTAGGAGCGCTAAGCAGGAAATGTTGAGGCAGAACCGCAGTAGATGAATGGACTTCTTGTTGTTGATAAGCCAGGTGGTGTGACCTCACACGACGTCGTGAACCTCGTACGTCGAGCCACCGGGGAGCGCTCGGTCGGTCACCTGGGTACGCTCGATCCGATGGCCACGGGTGTGCTGCCGTTGCTGCTTGGCAAGTACACGCGCCTTGCGCAGTTTTTTGGCAGCGCGGACAAGCGCTACACGGGTACGATCCGCTTTGGGTGGAGTACCGACAGCTTCGATGCGGATGGAGAGCGCGCCTCGGAGGCCATGCCTCTGCGCCATTCGCTGGAGGAACTGCAACAGTTGGCGACCGTGTTTGCCGGTGAGTTGGATCAGGTGCCGCCGGTGTTTTCGGCCAAGAAGATCAACGGCGTTCCGGCGTATAAGCTGGCGCGGGCGGGCAAAGAGGCACCGGTGAAGCCGGCCCGCATCACGATCCACCACTTCGCACTGAGCGGCCTCCAGGAGGAGACAGCCACCTTCACCATGCACGTTTCGGCGGGCGGCTATGTGCGTTCGGTTGCGCATGAGCTTGGACAGCAGGCGGGCTGCGGCGCGCATCTTGCCAGCCTGCGCCGCACGGCCGCTGGGCCTTTCACCACCGACGACACCGTCACGATCGATGAGTTGAAGACCCTTCGCCCGGAGACTATCGAGGCGCGCTGCATCCACCCTCGGCTGCTGTTGCCCGCCATGCCTTCTGTCACGATCGATGAAGCCACCGCCGGGCGCATTCGCAATGGCATGCAGGTGAATGTGCCGGAGTTCTCGCGCGCGCCGCAGGTGAAGCTCTTTACGAGCGCACGGGATCTGCTGGCGATCGGCCGCCGCATTGCAGGGACGCTGATGCAGCCGATCGTTGTGCTGGGTTAGCTCTGGATTATCTCCGGGCTGGCTCCGGGCCAGCTCTGGGGTGACTACTTTTTCAGCAGCGGCAGCACGAGTTTTTCGACGTTGATCGCTACCTGCTGATTACCCTTGGCGGTGGCATGGATGCCGTCTTCCTGGATGTCGCCGGGCACACCGTACACGTCCTGCAGAACGAACGGCAGCAGGGGCACGCGGTAATGGTGCGCCACCGTGGGGAACATCGCGTTGAAGTTATGGATGTATTCGCCCCCATATTGCGGAGGCAGCGTGATGCCGGCGATGGCCACCTTGGCGCCGCTTGCCTGCAACGTTTGCACAATGGTGTCGAGGTTCCGTTGCGATTGCGCGATGGGCAAGCCACGCAGGCCATCGTTGCCGCCAAATTCAACGACGACGACCTCGGGGTGTCGTTCAACAACCGACTGCAGGCGGGTGAGACCGTCCTTGGTCGTGTTGCCGCTCACGCCTTCATTGACCACGTGGTAGGCGTAGCCACTGCGGTCGAGCCGTTGCTGAAGGTACGCCGGGTACGCCTCGTTCGGCTCCACACCCGCGCCGGCCGTCAGGCTATCGCCAAAGCAGACCAGCAAACGGTTGTCTTTCCCAGGGGAACGCGCACCCGCAACGGGCTGTTCGCCCTGCGTGAACTGCGTCGCGTCTTTCCCCGTATTCCCTTTCACCGTATCGACGGGGAAGTGGGTTGAACAGGCGAGCGCGCCCGGAATCGCTAAGATGGTGAAGAGCCTGGCAAGATGCACAGCTTGATTTTATCCAGAGGAGCGTCCGCTGTTGCAAAGCGAGTCGAAGTCAGCCGCAGAAATCCAGGACAACGCCTCCCCTGTCATCGTCGTGCGCCAATTGCGCAAGTCATTGCGTACCGGCGGCGCCACCGTGGACATCCTGAAGGGCATCGACTTCGCGGTCGACCGCGGCGAGTTTGTCGCCATCATGGGTGCATCGGGGTCGGGCAAGTCGACGTTGCTGGGCTTGCTTGCGGGGCTCGATAACCCAAGCTCCGGATCGGTAGCGCTGAACGGCACCGTCATCAGCGAGCTGCCGGAAAGCGCGCTGGCGCATCTGCGTGGCCGCACCATCGGCTTTGTGTTTCAAAGCTACCAACTCATTCCGACCCTCACGGCGCTCGAAAATGTGCTGCTGCCCTTTGAATTAAACGACGAGAAGAACGAGGGCAAGGCCGGCCTGGAGCGGGCACGAACGCTGCTCGATTCGGTGGGTCTGTCGGCCCGTGCGGATCACTACCCGGTGCAGCTCTCCGGCGGTGAGCAACAGCGGGTCGCGCTGGCCCGTGCCTTCATGCTGCGGCCGCCGATTGTGCTTGCGGATGAGCCCACCGGCAACCTTGATTCTGCCAACGGACAGCACATCCTGGACCTCTTGTTGCGCCTCAATCAGGCGGAGGGCACAACGCTGGTGCTGGTCACGCATGATCCCGCGCTCGCGGCCCATGCGGGGCGGCGGATTGTGCTGCGCGACGGTCTGGTGATCGCCGATGAGCGAACGCAGCCCGCAACGTTTACCCCGGCGGAGGGCTAGCGCGGGATGTCTCAGCTTTCCTTTTCCACGGCCAGCCGCATCGCCTCGCGTGAGCTGCGCGCGGCGCCGGGCCGCTTCGCCTTTGTGGTGCTGTCGGTTGCGATCGGTGTCGCTGCCCTCACCGGCGTGCGTGGCTTTTCTGCGGCATTTCGATCCATGCTGATGCTGCGTGCACGCACCGTGCTGGCCGCCGATCTGGCCGCGCGCTCGAATGCCGCGCTCACACCGGAAGAAACCGCGAGTCTGCAACGGTTTGAGGCTGCAACCAACGCGCAGGCAACGCCTGTCACCGAGATGATCTCGATGGCCTCGGCGTCGAACTCGCTCGATCCATTGCTGGTGTCCTTGAAGGCCGTGGACCCAGCGCGTTACCCGTTCTACGGCCAGGTAAAACTTGCGCCCGCGATGCCGCTGACACAGGCGCTCACGAACTCCAGCGTCGCTGTGGGCGACGACTTGCTGTTGCGCTTGAAGCTGCACCTTGGCGATTCGATACGGCTCAACGATCATGTCTTCCGCATCGCCGCAGTCGTTGAGGAAGAGCCGGATCGGCTTTCGGGTGCGTTCGCTGCCGGGCCGCGGATCCTGATCTCGCAGGAGGCACTGAACAGGACGGGCCTGCTGGCGCCGGGATCGCGTGCAGGCCGGCGCGTGCTTATTCGTCTGCCGCAGCCGGCACCGGGCAAGGTTGCCACGGATGGCTCCATCTCAAAGGCCAAGGAGCAGCTGCAAACGGCGCTGCCGGACATGCAGATCTCCGACTACCGTGAGGCTAATGAGGGCCTGACGCGAGCACTGGATGGAGCCACCGGCTTGCTGTCGTTGATGTCGCTGGTGGCCCTCGTGCTCGGCGCGATCGGTGTCGCGATGGCGATCCGAGCCCACCTGGCGCAACGGCTTGATTCGATCGCGATCATGAAGTCCCTGGGCGCGGGCTCTGCCCAGGTGATGAAGATCTATCTGCTGCAGACCTTGTTCCTTGGCTTCAGTGGCGGGTTTCTGGGCATCCTGCTCGGCTTCGGTGTGCAGTTGACGATGCCGTTGTTCTTGGCCCGACTGCTGCACCTGACGCCGGCCTTTCGTCTGGACCCGAGCGCCTTGTTGTTGGGCCTCACAGCGGGTGTGCTGACCACCTTGCTTTTCAGCCTGCCGCCATTGCTGGATATTCGTAATGTGCGGCCGATCCTTGTGTTGCGTCGCGCGGTTGAGACGGCCGATGACCCCTTTGCGCAACGTTTTCGGCAGCGGCTGCGTGGATCCTCGGTGCAGATCATCGCCTTTGTGGCGATCCTCGGAGGCCTGATTCTGCTGGCAACGCGCGTCTCTGAGTCGCGCCAGATCGGCGGCATCTTCGGCCTTGGGCTGGCGGTGGTCCTGCTTGTGCTGTTCCTGCTCGCGGCCGCTTTGCTGGCGCTTTTGCGCGCGTTTCTGCAGCGGGCACGCTGGCAGCCGCCCTCGGTCGTGCGGCATGGGCTAGCCAACCTGTATCGCCCGGGGAATCCCTCTGCGGCGCTGCTGGCAGCGCTGGGGTTGGGCGTCATGCAGATTGCGACGGTGTATACCGTGCAGCATGCCGTCGTGAGTGATATCTCCACGACAACGCTGGGCAAGCTGCCCAATTTGTTTCTGATCGACATCGGACCGGAAGAGGTGGACGGCGTGCGCACGCTGCTTTCGGGCCAGCCCCATGTGCAGGGAACGCCGGAGATCCTGCCCGTGATCGCCGGCCGGCTAACCGCTGTGAACGGCGAGCCACTGGAGAAGGTGAAGCTGCCCACCATGCGACGCCGGTCCTTCGGCTCGGTGAACCTTACGTGGGCGCTCACGCCCGAAGCGCCACCCATCGGCGACCGTGTGACCGGGGGGCAGTGGTGGAGCGCTGCGCAGGGGGCTGACGCAGCGAAGCATCCCATCGTGGCGCTGGATGAAAAGCAGGCCAAGGTGCTTGGCGTGCAGCCAGGCGGAACGCTCAGCTTCTCCGCGCAGGGTTCTGACTTCACGGCTACCGTGGTGGCGCTGTTCGAACCCGATTCGCAGCATGCGTTTTCCCGTGCCGAATACGTGTTGCCTGAGCCCGTGCTGCATAACCTGCCGGCGGTCTGGTACGGCGGCGTGCATGCCGAGCCCGGATCGACCGCGGAGGTGCGACGCGCGCTGTATGAGCACTTTCCGTCAGTCACCGTGATCGATGTGGCCGCCACGGTTGAGACGATTCGCCAGGCCGTTCTGCAGATCGTCGCCGTGATCCAGTTCCTTGCGGCCTTCTCGACCTTTGCCGGCATTGTGATTCTGGCCAGCGCCATCGCGGGCACGCGCTACCGCCGCATTCGCGAGGTGGTTGTGCTGAAGACGCTGGGTGCAACGCGTGCGCGAATCGCCACGATCTTCTCGATCGAGTTCCTTACGCTGGGCCTGATCGCCGGCGCTGTGGGCCTGCTCTTTGCCAACCTTGTGTCGCGCATCCTGCTCAAGCGTGCTTTGCACTTCGACTACCATTTCCAGCCCGGCCTGACGCTGGGCGCGTGGCTGGCAGCGGGGCTGGTCACTGTAGCCAGTGGATGGCTCGCCAGCCACCGTGTGCTGGGGCAAAAGCCGCTGGAGGTACTGCGCGACGAATAGCCGGTGGAGGTTGACCCCACTTCCTAATCTTCGTACACTCTGGGAGGTGATCGATGCTGTCTTGCTCGCCGAGTGAGACTCCGATGACACGAAGTAGCAAACTGGCTGTTGCCCCCTCGTTCAATGGTAGGACTAGCGACTCTGACTCGCTCGATCGGGGTTCGAATCCCTGGGGGGCAACCAATGCTTCGAACATCCTGGATGTTCCTTCCTAGAACAACAGCTTCAATCCCAACTGAATCTGCCGGCTCGAACCCGCCGTGGCCGTGATGACGCCAGCAGTGGGGCTTTGCTGTGTGGCGGACGTGTAGACGACCTCGTTCGGCGTTTGCAGGTTGGTGTGGTTCAGGATGTTGAACACCTCCGCGCGAAATTGCAGACGTGTGTTCTCGGCAAGTTGCGTGGACTTCAGCAGCGACATGTCCCAGTCCGCATAGCCCGGTCCGACGAGGGTATCGCGATGAAGATCGCCAACGGCGCCGGCCGCGGGTGGCGTAAACGCCTCAGGGTTGAAGAACCGCGCGATGCGTGCCGCGGTTGTGCCCGTGGTGTACACGCCGCCGTGGAAGTTGGGGTTGCCGTTGGGCCGCACCGGGTTGCGCGTATCGCCTGAGTTGGTCGGGTTGTAGCCAAGCTGCGGGCTGAACGGGAAGCCGGTCTGCAGGTTGGCGATGGTGGCCAGCTGCCAGCCGGAGATCAGCCGGCTGGTGAGCGCGCTTGTCTTGGGCAGAAACGTCTTGCCCTTGCCGATCGGCAGATCGTAGGTTCCGTTGACCGCAAAGAGATGCCGAACGTCGGTTGCCGCCGGACCGTAGTCGAGATGCGGCAGCGAAGGAACCTCAACGAACGCCGGAGTGTTGGCGGAGACGGAGGTGTTCCACGCAGAACCATCGTCGAGGTTCTTCGACCAGGTGTAGTTGCCGCGCAGTTGGAGCCCGCGATAGAGGTCGTGACGCACATCGACGATGAGGCCGTTGTAGTTTGCCGAGCCGCCCGAGAACCACGAGGTGGTGTTGGCCAGCGCAGGATTCAACTTGGTGGCACTCGGGTAGAAGACCGTGCCCTGCGCGAGATGATCGGTCGCGGGGCAGGCTGGGTTCGGGCAGATCACATAGGCTGGCTCGTTGAGATCGCCGGAGAGGATCCCGTGCGACGCATGCGAGCCGATAAAGCCGACGGTGAGCGAGGTGGAAGGGGCAATCTGCTGCTCGATGCGCAGCGTGTAGGCGAGTACCGCCGGCGTGCGCATGTCGTTCTGCACGGTGGAAGGCGAGATGCTGGCGGTACCGCTCGTGGGTGTCGTGACGGTTGTGTTGGAGTAGCTCAGCGTCGTGTTGAACGGTGCTGCCTGATCGAAGCGATAGTCCAGGTTGTCGAGCAGGGAGTGGTGCAGGCCAACGGAGGCGCGCACGCTCATCTTGCCGTCGCCGAAGACGTTCCATGCCACGCCAAGCCGCGGCTCGGGCAGAAAGAGCGCACGATTGTCTGTGAGCCCGTTCGTTGAGGCTGTCGGGGTGGTGTTGATCACGCCGTCGGTGAAGGTGTACAC
>CAXTFS010000053.1:0-14730 GCA_964243395.1 uncultured Acidobacteriaceae bacterium
CGTGCGTGCCGCGGTTGTGACGTGGAAGCACAGACGCAAACGTGGTGATCAGCAGCAGAGAAACAATGACCAGCAGCGAGGCAATCGGGCCTACGGTGATCCAGTGCGAGACCAGCATCTTGGCGGCGGCAAAGGCGAGTACGGCGGCAAGACCGAAGTGCAGGAAGCGCAGTCTGGTCAGCATCGCTGCCAGCAGGACGTACAGCGAACGCAGGCCCATGACCGCCATGATGTTGGAGGTATACGCGATGAACGGGGCACGCGTGATGCTGAGCACTGCCGGGATGGAATCCAGCGCGAACACCACATCCGTGAGCTCTACCGCGATCAGGGCGAGCAGCAGAACCGTGGGAATCCAGTGACCATTCTCATGGGCGACGAAGCTGTCCTGGCTGGCACTCACGGGAGAGACCCGGGTAAGCCACAGCAGCCATCGCGGCATTTGCTTGGACTCGCTCTCTGACTCCGGCTTCAGCAAGCGGACCGCCGCAACGAGCAGGATTGCGCCAAAGATGTATTCGATCCAGGCGTAACGTGCCAGCAAACCAAGGCCGGCGGCGATAAAGCTGCCCCGCATGACGATGGCGCCCGCGACGCCCCAGAACAGCACCTTCTGCTGCTTGCCTTCGGGGATCTGGAAGATGCCGAACAGCAGAAGAAAGACGAACAGGTTATCGACGGAGAGCGCTTCTTCAATCGCATAGCCGGCCAGGTACTGCGTTGCCGCGGGCCCATGCAGATGGTGCGCAATCAGGGCTGCCAGAGTGAGCGAGGCGACGAACCAGAGCACCGTGGCATAGGCGGCGCGGGTGCGCGGCACATGAATGCGTCGCGCCATGGCCCACTCGATCGCAAGCAGGCAGACCAGGGCGACATGGAAGCCAATCCAGTCGCGAAGGGGGGTCAAGCGAGCAGCCTCAACGGGCGTTGATGAGCCGGATCATTGCCAGAAACAGGTCGGCGGAGACCTGCAGACTGGTCGCGCTCAACTTGTCGAGCGTGTCCTGATCGGTATGGTGGTAGCCCTCCGGGTGGCCGGGAGTCGGCGGTCCGTAGGCGAAATCGATGATGTCCAGGACGGGCACACCGCGTTGCTTAAAGGGCAAATGATCGTCTTCGATCGGCTGCGATGTGCGGAACAGATAGCTGCCATGCCCGGTGTCCTGGCCGGCCTGCGCGAGCAGCTGCAGCAGCCAGGGCGTCGAGTTGCCCTCGCGATCGATCTTCATCTCTTTCCAGCCGATCATGTCGGCGAGAAGGAAGGCCTTCACGTGCCCGAGCGTGCCATCGCCGGACCACTTCGCCGCCAGGTGCCGGCTGCCATACAGCGAGTCGGAGGCCGTCCACGATTGCACGGCCTCCTCACCATCGAAGAAGACCAGCCACACCGAGTAGCCTTCGGGCGGATGCTCGCGCAGGTACTGCCCCAACGCCATGAGCAGGGCAGAGGTGCACGCGCCGTCGTTGGCGCCGACGAAGTTGATGTCGCGCAGCGGGTAGTTCGTCTCGTAGTGGCTTGCGAGCACGATGATGCCGTCGCGCTTCCCTGGAAACTTGACGATCAGGTTGGCCATCGACTGCGGGCCGGCGGGCGTGGTCGCAACAAAGCTGTCCGTGATCAGATCGCCTTTGGCAGCCTCAGGCGCGAAGTGGGCCTTGATGAAGGCCTCGGCTGCCGCGTGTCCGGGCGAACCGTTGTAGCGTTTGGGTGCGACCGCGAGCATCTGCTGCGTGAGATGAAGCACGCTCTGACCGGAGACGCCGCCGCCCTTGGGGGTGCTTCTGGCCTTGGCCTCATGCGATCCGGCCAGGAGCAGCAGGCAGCAAAGAAGACCCAGGCTTCTGAGCCAGCGGCGTAGAAGGCTCATACCGAGGCCTTGAGTTTGCGCTTGGTCCGCGCATCCGGGTGCACAAGGAACGCAACGCCGACACCCAATGCGTACAGCACAAGCATGGGTGACGCGAAGAGGCACATGCCGAAGGGATCCGGTGTGGGGCAGATGATGGCCGCCAGCAGAAAGATGGCCATCACAGCGTAGCGGAAGTTGCGCACCAGGAACTTGCCGTCAACCACCCCAAAGAGTGCCAGGAAAAAGATGACCACCGGCAGCTCAAACGTCGCTCCCAGGCCGAGGATCACCGCGAGAAAGAAGTTGGTGTAGTCCTCGATGGTCAGGATCGGGTGAAAGTTTTTGCCGAAGCCGAGCACAAGCACCTTCAGCGCACCCGGAAAGACCCAGTGATAGCCGAACCAGGCACCGGCGAAGAACAGGATGATCGTCGCGCCCATGAACGGCAGGACGAAGCGCTTCTCCTGCGCGTACATGCCCGGCGCGATGAACAGCCAGAGCTGGTACAGGATGAAAGGTGAAGCCAGAATGGCGCCGCCATACAGCGCCGTCTTGAGATAAAGATTCAGCGGGTCGGTGGGATGCGTGTAGTTCAGTTGGATGTGCAGGTTGGTCAGCGGCGCCTGCACGATGCCGTAAAGCCGCTCGTGAAAGCCATACGCGACGGCAAAGCCGACCAGCAGAAAGCCGACGGACCACAGAAGGCGTCGGCGCAGCTCTTCCAGGTGCTCCATCAGGCTCATGCCCGGGAGGTCAGCGCGGTCCTGCACTGCGGATCGTGCGCGGTCAATCAGATCAGTCGCCATGCACCGCAGTCTCCGAAGTGGGTGAGGCAGAGGTCGTGACGTCGGGCGCCGCTGTCTCGGGGATCGAGTCCAGCAGGCCGCCAAGAGGATTGCCGTTGCGGCTGCGTCCCACCGGCAGACCGGTCGCGGGGGGCATCATCTGCAGATCGCCGGAGGTGGCAATCGGAAGGGGGCGCACCCCCTCGCCTGAGTTCGAGTGGTCGGCCCCGTTGCCGTTCGTTGCGAAGAGAGGGCTCGCGGTGAGGTCGAATGCGGGAGTCACTTCGGGCTCCGTGCCGGGCGCAGCAACGGGAGCCTCCTGCGCGGCGGTCCGTGGCAGGTGGGGATGTTCGGGCTCTTCAAGCGGCGGCGCGACGGGAGCCGCGGCTTCCATCGCGGCAATGCGCTTCTGGCGGTCCGCCTGCTCGGAAACGCGGAGCTCATCTTCCATCTGCATCTTGAACTCGTTGGAGGCCCGGCGGAACTCGCCCATCCACTTGCCGAGCTCACGCGCCAGAACAGGCAGCTTCTTCGGCCCAAAGAGCAGAAGCGCGAGTACAAACAGGACGATGCTGTCGGCAAAACTCGGCATACGACCTTTGATGATACGGCCTGCCCGACTCCATGCAAAAGGCCGGCTTTTCAGGGCACGTACCCCAACCCTTTCGCGGCGCAGCCGTCTATCCGCCAGGACCCTCCCCGCCTTGCGAGAATAGAGGCGAGATCCCGACCTGCCTTTGATCAGAGAAACTGTAAGGGGAGCCATGCTACACAGGACCCAACACCACCCAAGACGCATTCGAGCCGGACGCATCCGCGCCGCTTGTCTGCGGGCCGGCGCCGCGTGCCTGCTGAGCGCGTGCCTGCTGCCGCTGGCGGCCTGTGCCGGCTTTTTCCAGTGCGCGAAGGCGAGCTGTCCTACGACGACCACGGGAGGCTCGGGCGGCAGCACCAACACCGGCGACTACGCCTATGTCGCGAACAGCTCGGCCGGCACCACGTACCTTTCCGGCTACAACGTCTCCGGGGGCACGCTGGCGTCGCTGGGTACCTTCTCGCTGGGGTATATCCCCGTAGCGCTCGCCGTTGCCCCCGGCAACGGTTACCTTTACGTCGCCTCTGTGCCGGGGGCGACCAACCCGGGGATCTACTCCTACGCGATCAGCACCACCGGCACGCTTTCCGTGCAGAACTCGGGCAATCCCTGGGCCACGGATACGGTGGCATCGATGGACATCTCCCCGGATGGGAACTGGCTGTACACCATCAACACCAACGGCCTGACGCTGACGGAGTACCAGGTGACCAGCGGAACCGGTTCCCTGAAGGTCGCGAGCGTGATCACGCTGCCGTTAAGCATTTGCACGCTGACCGGCAGCGCTCCGGTGAGCCAGACCTGCACGGTCAAAGTGGCGCCCAGCGGGGAGTATGTGTTCGCGTCCCTGGGCGCGGCGGGCGATGCGGTGTTCACCTATACGAGCGCGTCCGGCATCACAGGCACCGGCTTCCAGACCCTCTCGGCGGGCTCGACGACGGCGCATCCGACCGGCGATTTCTCGGTCGCCGTTGACGCGAACAACTACGCCTATGTCGCCCAGACGACTTCGATGACGGTGTACGGGATTACCTCCTCGGGCATTACGAACGAGGGCACTGTCGGCTACGCAACCGGCAGCGTTCCGCGCAGCGTTACGCTCAGCCACAGCGACAATTACGTCTACACGGCCAACGAGGGGGCAGGAACCATCTCCGGCTTTGGGATCAGCGGTTCAGGAACGCTGAACGCCGCCAGCGGATCCCCGTTTGCGGGCCCAACGAACGTATCAGCCCTGGGCGCGGACAACACGGGGAACTACCTTGTGGCCGTCGGCTACGACGCCAGCACCGGGGTGCGGTTGTATTCGGTGTCGGCGGTCGGGGTGCTCACGCAGGTAGCGGCAGCGGGCACCGGCACGGTCACCACGTACCCCGCGCTGCTGGCCATGACACACTAGAGGTCGGGTAATCACCGAGATCCCCGCTGCACCAGCACACGCCCTGAAAGGCAACGCCAGCTTCATGTCCCTCAACCCCCCCTTGCGCCGCCCCGCCCTTTCCGGAGGCGCACCGGCGTCCTTGCAGAGTGCGCCTCGCTCCGGTTTCTCCTTTGCCCTGCTGAGTGCCGCCGTTCTGCTCGGCGGCTGCGCGCGGATGCAAAAGGTGGTCGCCCCGCAGGACGTGTATGTCACCGCGAAGCAGGCCTACCTGCGTGACCGGGTAGCGGCAGTCTCCAATCGCACGGGTGAGGTGGCCAACGGCGACAAGTTGACCGTCCTGGGGCACCAGCGGCGGTTTCTGCAGGTGCGCGCCCCCAACGGCGCCGTTGGCTGGATCGAGGAAAAGCTCACGGCCGACCAGGGCGTAGCGGATCAATTCGAGCATTTGAAGGATCAGCACAGCCGTGATTCCGTCGTGGCCTCCGCGGTGACCCGTGACGAGGTGTACCTCCATCTTTCGCCCGGTCGCGACACCATGCACTTCTACCGCCTGCCGGAGAACGAACCGCTGCTGCTGCTGGAGCGCGCTACCGTGCCCAAGGGAGTCGCCACGGGCGCTTCGGCCACCGCGGGCAAGCCGGCTGCCGGCAAGTTGCCGATCCGCGACAGTGGAACGACGCACACGCAGACGAGCGCGAACGAGGTCGCCTCCGCCGCCGCTGCAGCCCTGGCAGGGCCGCCGCAGCCGGTGATGGAAGACTGGTGGCTGGTGCGCGACAGCAAGGGCAACACCGGCTGGATCTACGCGCGAATGATCGACGTCACGGCACCGGACGCGTTGGCACGCTACTCGGAAGGCCAGCGCATTGTGGGCGCGTATGTGCTGAATCACGTCGAGGACCCCGAGTCGAACATCGTCAACAACGGCCAGGCGGTCACCAGCATTCCGGAGTACGTCACGGTGTTGTCGCCGTTCAAGGCAGGGCTGCCGTATGACTTCGACCAGGTTCGCGTGTTCATCTGGAACGTCAAGAAGCATCGCTATGAGACAGCTTTGCGCGAACACAACCTGGCAGGCTATCTGCCGGTACAGATCTCGATGAAGACCGATCCGAATAACAAGGATCCGCACTTTAACCAACCGCTGCCCAGCTTCACCGTGCGGCTTCTGCCGGCCGATGCCCCCATGCCCGTGCCCGACCCGGTGACGGGTCTGGTAAAGCCGGCGAGGACGGTGACCGACACCCTGCGCCTGGAGGGAAATATCTGCCGGCGCATCCTCGCCCCGGGCGCAACAGCACCGGCCTTCGCGCACCCCAATCCGGAGACGGAGAAGACGGGCAAGGGCAAACACCGGCGCTAAGCGCTGGTGTCCTGGCTAGGCATAGAAAGCGCGGACCGCCCCGACCACCGTGGCCACCTCGTCCTCCCGCAGCTCGGGAAAGATCGGCAGTGCCAGCACTTCGGCTGCGGCGGCCTCGGAGGCGGGAAAGTCGCCCGGCTTGTACCCGAGGAACAGCAGACTTTTCTGCAGGTGCAGCGGGGCAGGGTAGTAGATCTCCGAGCCGATGCCGAGCCCGGCGAGAAAGGCTCGCAGCTCGTCGCGGCGCGGCGCACGGATCACATACTGGTGGAAGATGGGTTCGGCGCGTGGATCCGTGAAGGGCAGCACAATGCCGTCTGAGACCGTCGCTGCAGCCAGGCCCGCCGCACGAAACAGCGCGTCGTAGGCTGCTGCCAGGGCGCGGCGGCGAGCGTTTCCAGCCGGCAGACGGCGCAGCTTTACCTCCAGCACCGCGGCCTGGATGCCGTCCAACCGCGAGTTGGCCCCGATCTCCTCATGCACATAGCGCTGGCGCATGCCATGGTTGCGCAGCGCACGTGCGCGCTCGGCCACTCGGAGGTCGTTCGTCGTCACCAGGCCAGCATCGCCGAACGCGCTCAGGTTCTTGGTTGGATAAAAGCTGAAAGCAGCTGCATCGCCCAGCGAGCCTGCGGGCCGGTCGCGCCAGCGGGCGCCGAACGCCTGGGCCGCGTCCTCGATGATCTGCAGACTGTGCTCCCGAGCGACGGCACTCAGCCCGTCCATGTCGGCACATTGCCCATAGAGGTGTACGGGCATGATGGCCCGCACGCGTCTCTGCCCCGATCCCGGACCCTCCATGGCCGCCTGTACGGCCTCGGGCGCCAGATTAAACGTCGCTGGATCGATATCAGCGAGCACCGGCGTGGCGCCCGCCCGCAGGATCGAACTTACGGTGGCGAAGAAGCTGAAGGGCGTAGTCACCACGGCATCGCCGGCGCCGATCCCCAGTGCGGCCATGGCCAGCCAGAGCGCATCCGTGCCGCTGGCGCAGCCGACGCCGGCGGCTGAACCGCACGCCGCGGCCGCATCGTTCTCAAAGCGCTCCGCCGCCGGTCCCAGCACAAATTGCTGCCGCGTGCAGACCTCCTCGATGGCGGCCATGACCTCATCACGGATCTCGGCAAACTCACGACGGAGGTCCAGCAGCGGAACCGGAGTGTGCGCTGCGCCGGAAACGGGGGAGGCAGGCGGGGTCTCTGTCAAACTTCGGCTCATCCGCTTCATGGTAGCGCGGGGGGGCCGGACGTTTGTGACCGATCCGGCTTGCGGGACAGGCGTCCGAGCCTGTAGGGTGGTCTCGGCCCAGCGGAGGCAATGCACGACTTAGGTCCTCCTCCGACAGCAGTTCTGCCCTCCCGCGCGCCAAAGAACATAGGAGATCGGCCATGGACATCAAGCCGGCACAAAATATTCAAGACACATTTCTGAATACGGTCCGCAAAGATAAGAGCCCCATCACGATTTACCTCGTCAGCGGCGTCAAGCTGACCGGGAAGATTCGCTCTTTCGACAAGTATTCCGTACTGCTCGAAAACAACGCGCAGGAACAGCTGATCTTCAAGCACGCGATCTCCACGGTGGTCAGTGGGCGTCCGGCGCACACGGAGCTTCGTCCCGAGGTTCGCGGTACAGCTGCCGCTGGCGCGCCTGAAAGCAGCGCTGCCGCTCCCCTGACGCCGGCAGCCCGGTAACGAGGTCTTTGGCCCAGCCGGTTCACCCCGATGATTTCGGAGCCTCCCGGCGGCGTGCGAGCGAAGAGCACGCGCTGCTGGGATCGCGGCGTCGTGCCTCCGGAGAGCGAGCCGTGCTGGTGGCGGTGGAATTCACCGGCATGCGTCCGCCCCTGTCGCCCGCGGCCCGTGAGGCCCGTCGTGCGGCTTCGGTCGTAAAACGCGGTCCTATGAATGATGTGACCGACGCGGTAGCGCCGCTGACGGAGCCCGCAGCGGACATTGACTTCGATGCGTCCCTCGCCGAGTTCCAAGAGTTGGCGCGTTCTGCCGGTGCCGATATCGCAGCCCTGCTGATCCAGCGGCGCAGCAAGCCCGATCCAGCCACGCTGGTTGGCGGCGGCAAGCTGGACGAGATCGAAGCGACGGCACGTTCCACGTCGGCCGACCTGGTGCTGTTCGACCACGATCTCTCGCCCTCACAGCTGCGCAATCTGGAAGAGCGCCTGCCGTGCCGCGTGATCGATCGAACGCAGCTCATTCTGGACATCTTCGCGCGACATGCCCGCACCCGCGAGGGTCAGCTGCAGGTAGAGCTCGCCCAGCTGGACTACCAGCTGCCGCGTCTTGCGGGGCGGGGTCGAGCGATGTCGCAGCTTGGCGGCGGCATCGGCACCCGCGGGCCCGGTGAGACGCAGCTCGAAACCGATCGCCGCAAGATCCGGCTGCGCATCGCCCGCATTGGCCAGCAGCTGGAGGCGGTACGCCGCATCCGGCGGCAGCAGCGCGGTCGGCGCGAAGCCGTCCCCGTGCCCACGGTGGCGCTGGTTGGCTACACAAACGCCGGCAAATCGACGCTGTTCAATGCGCTGACCGGGGCAGATGTGCTTGAGTCCAAGCGCATGTTTGCCACGCTCGACCCGAAGCTGCGGCAACTCACCCTGCCCTCGCGGCGGCGGGTGCTGCTGGCCGATACGGTCGGGTTTGTGCGCAATCTGCCCCATGCGCTGGTGACCAGCTTTCGCGCCACGCTGGAGGAGGTCGAACGCGCCGAGCTGCTGGTCCACGTTCGCGACGCGGCCAGCCCTACGCTGGAGGAGCAAAAGGGCCAGGTGGAAGCCGTGCTTGCTGAACTGGAGGTGGCGGGGACGCCCACGCTGCAGGTGCTGAACAAGGCGGACCTTCTGCCCCGCGACGCAGCGGTTGCGCCCGGGGAGCTGCTGGTTTCAGCGCGCACCGGTTCCGGGCTCGAGGCCTTGCTGAAGGCGATGGACGACGCGCTTACAGCGGATCCCTTGATTGAGGTCGACTTTCGCCTGCCACAGTCGGAAGGCCGCGTCCTGGCAGCGCTCGAGCGGGGAGCCACGCTCTCCGGACAGCGCTTCTCCGGCAACCTGCTCTACGTGCACGCGGTGGGGCCGACCTCGTTGCTGGAGCGTTATCGACGCTACCATCGGCGCGAGGTTGAGGCGGGACAGACGCCCGCCGCGTGATCAAGATGTTCGATTGGGCATAAAACAGGCCGCCTGAGCGAGGGAGTGGAGGTATGTCCCTCTTCACGCGGCCTGCATGACCCGGACGGGTCCAGGAATAGTGTGAGTATAGCCCCGCTGCGGCGCAGGATCTTCAGGGTTGCCGGCATTGTGTTACGGGCGTGCGAACAACGGGGCACACCATCGGTATTCGGCCCGTCCTTTTGACTTGTCTACCCGCGCTTTGCTAAAAAGGTGGCACTACGACCGCACGTCTCCTGAAGTGTTGTCCGAGCTGCGACGCTCGAACCGGGTACGTCCTGAGACCGGCGGCTCGCATCCAAACTGTGGGTTCATGGAAATTCTGCATCAACTAGGTTCCTTGATCGTCGGTTCTGTGCCGACCATCATCCTTTTCGTCCTGCTCGTGTTTGCCTACACGCTGTTGGTGCGGCGCCCCCTGGAGCGCACGCTGGCTGAGCGTCGCGGGCGGACGACGGGCGCGGTCGAACAGGCACGCGGCGCCATCGCTGCCGCCGAGGCGGAGACGGCTGTCTATGAAGACAAGCTGCGCGCCGCGCGAGCCGAGATCCTCGCCGCTCGCGACCACCGCCTGCGAGAGCAGGGAGTTGCGCGCGACCGGGCGCTGGGTTCCACGCGGGAACAGGCACAAAGCCGAATCGGGGCCGCAAAGTTGGAGATCGAAGCATCGGCGGAAGTCGCGCGCCGCCAGATTGAAGGTGCAGTCGATGAGCTTGGACAGCGCATTCTGGAAGTCGTTCTGCCCAAGGGCTCTGGCGTGAATGAGGTGCGCCGGTGAAGACGCCGTACGCAAAGCGCTCCTCGAAAATTCAATTGACTCTGATCCTCCTTCTTTCTCTCGGGCTGGGTCTACGCGCGAGTGGCTCGGCATATGCGCAGGCCGCTGCGTCGCAACCTGGACCCGGTGTGGGGGAGCGCTCGACTCCCATCAACTCCGTACCCGAGAAGCGCGTGCAAGAAGAGGATGAGAATGCCGTGTACCGGCACTCGCCCTCGGTTGTGAAGCTTGGATCGATGGTCGGCTTGAGCGCCAACCAGGCTGCGACCGCTTTTGAGGTGTTGAACTTCCTTATCCTCGCCATTGGGCTCGGCTACGTCGCTTCCAAACTGCTGCCCGGCAAATTTCGTGATCGCTCCAGTGCGATCCAGAAGCACCTTGTCGACGCGCGTACCGCCACGGAAGAGGCCAGTGCGCGCCTGAACGCTGTTGAGACCCGGTTGAGCAAGCTCGATGCGGAGATCGCCGGTATGCGGGAACATGTTGAAGCCGATACGGCGCGCGATGAGCAACGGGTGAAGGCCGCGATTGAAGAAGAGACAGCCAAGATTCTTGCCGCCGCCGACAGTGAAATTCAATCTGCAACGGCCACCGCGCGCAGGGAGCTGCAGCGCCATGCCGCTGAGCTGGCGATCGACCAGGCGGCCCGCCGGCTCGTCATCACCGCGGAGACTGACCGTCTGCTCGTGCAGGGCTTTGCGCAGCGCCTGATTGGCGATAAGGGAGGGCAGAACTAGTGGCCGTGGTTGATCTTCGCTATGCCCGCGCCCTGGACACCGTTGTCGCCGAGCGGGGCTTGTCCCGTGACGCCGTCAAGGCGCAGCTGGGTGACTTCCTCGCAACTCTTACCGGGAGCGCACCCCTGCGAGAAGTATTCGAAAATCCTTCGATCCCGGAAGAGCAGAAGCTTCGCGTTCTGGATGGTTTAGGAGAGAGGCTGCAGTTCGATCAAACGGTGCGGAACTTTATCGCGGTCGTGATGCGCAACATGCGGCTTGAAGAGCTGCACACGATGATCGCCGCTTATCTTGAGCGTGCCGATGAGGACAGCGGCATTGCCGAGGCGGAGATCACCAGTGCACGTCCGCTGCTCGACGAGGACAAACGCGCTCTGGAGCAGAGCGTGGCACAGCTCGCGGGTGGATCAGGAATTCGCGCGACCTACCGCGAGGATCCGGCTTTGCTGGGCGGGGCAGTGGTGCGGGTTGGCTCCACCGTGTACGATGGCTCGGTTCGCGGGCAGTTGGAACAGTTGAAACAACGTATGGTATCCGCTACGACGTAGCGGCAAGTGCGCGTGAGACGGTGACAAACCCGCCCAAACGCTAGAGATTCGAGAGAGAAGAAGAACATGCCGACAATCGGGGCAAATGAGATTACCGATCTGCTGCGCCAGCAGATTGAGAACTACGAAAATCGCGTGCACGTTGACGAGGTCGGCACCATCGTGACGCTGGGCGACGGCATTGCGCGCATCCACGGCCTGGACAAGGTCATGGCGGGCGAGTTGATCGAGTTTCCGCACGGTGTCTCCGGTCTGGCCATGAACCTGGACGAGGATCAGGTCGGTGCTGTGTTGCTCGGTGACTTTACCGAACTCAGCGAAGGCGATCAGGTCAAGCGTTCCGGCAAGATCATGTCCGTGCCGGTGGGCGACGCCCTGATCGGCCGTGTGGTCAATGCACTTGGCCAGCCGATCGACGACAAGGGGCCGATCAACACCACGACCTCGTTGCCCATCGAGCGCATTGCTCCCGGTGTCATCGATCGCCAATCCGTGACGGAGCCGATGGCCACCGGTATTAAAGCCATCGACACGATGATCCCTATCGGCCGCGGGCAACGTGAGTTGCTGATCGGCGATCGCCAGACCGGCAAAACCGCCGTCGCGCTCGACACGATCATCAACTCCAAAAAGAACGATCTGATCTGCATCTACTGCGCCATCGGGCAGAAGCGCTCGTCCGTTGCCCAGGTTGTGCAGACGCTGGAGTCTTACGGGGCGATGGACTACACCATCGTGGTCGCCGCGACCGCCTCCGAACCGGCTCCGATGCAGTACCTGGCGCCCTTTGCCGCAACGGCCATGGGCGAGTTCTTCCGCGACAATGGCAAGCACGCGCTGATCATCTACGACGATCTCTCCAAGCACGCGGCAAGCTATCGTGAGATCTCGTTGCTGCTGCGTCGTCCGCCCGGACGCGAGGCCTACCCCGGCGATGTCTTCTACCTGCACTCCCGTCTGCTGGAGCGCTCCGCGAAGATGTCCAAGGAAAAGGGTGGCGGCTCGCTTACCGCATTGCCGATCATCGAAACCCAGGCCGGCGATGTGTCTGCCTACATTCCGACCAACGTGATCTCGATCACGGACGGACAGATCTTCTTTGAAACTGATCTCTTCAACTCGGGTGTGCGGCCGGCCGTGAACGTTGGCCTCTCCGTCTCGCGCGTCGGCTTTGCTGCCGCTACCAAGGCGACCAAGCAGGTTGGCTCCACGCTGAAGCTGGACCTCGCGCAGTACCGCGAGCTGGCAGCCTTCTCGCAGTTCGGCTCCGATCTGGACAAGGTCACGCAGCAGCAGTTGAACCGTGGTCAGCGCCTCACCGAGCTGCTCAAGCAGCCGCAGTTTCAACCGCTCACCTCAGCACAGCAGGTTGCCATTCTCTTCGCGGGAACGCAGGGCTTACTGGACGACGTAGAGGTCAATGACATCAAGGCGTTCGAAGCGGGCTACTATCCGTTCCTCGACTCCGCGCATCCGGAGATCCTGTCGGACATCACGACCAAGAAGGCGCTCGACGACGATCTCCGTAAGCGGCTCAAAGACGCCATCAACGAGTACAAGACCGACTTCCTGTCGAACCACAAGAAAGTGGAGGCGGCAACCGCCTAACGCATGGCAAACGTACTCGACCTACGCCGCCGCATTCGCAGTGTGAAGAACACGCGGCAGATCACCAAGGCCATGAAGATGGTCTCGGCGGCGAAGCTGCGACGCGCGCAGGAGCGTGCCATGCAAGCGCGTCCGTACGCGCAGATGCTGACCAACGTGCTGGAATCCCTGGTGCGGCGCACGGATTTGCTCGACGAAGCAACCGGTGACGTCATGCATCCGCTGCTGGTGGAGCGCGAAGAAAAGAGCGTTCTGCTGCTGGTGATCGCCGGGGATAAAGGTTTTGCGGGCGGCTTTAACTCCAACATCGGCAAGGCCGCCCAGCGATTCCTCGACGAGCATCGGGGACGCGGGCAGAACGTTGATCTTGAGCCGATCGGCAAAAAGGCGATTGGCCTGTACAAGCGGCGCTTTCCGGCAGCGGTCTATGAGCACACCGAAGAGCTCTACGACAACGATCTTGCCCGGCATATCGAGGACATTCGGCATCGCAATGCGCCGATAGAGGTTGTGGCCGAACACATCGACCTGCTACTGCGGGCGAAAGTGGAAGATATCGCGGCCATGGCGCGGTCCATCATCGCCCGGTATGAGCGTGCGCAGATCGACGCGGTCTACCTCGTGTACAACGAGTTCAAGTCGGTGATCCAGCAGCGCCTGGTCACGGAAAAGCTGCTGCCCATCCGCAAGCTTGGCGAGCACGAGATCACTGCGGCTGAGGAGATGACCGAGGAGCAGCGCGAAACGGCTGCGCGGGCTGCCCAGACTGCGGGCATCTCCGTCGACGAGCCAGAAGAGACAGCCATCGATGCCGAAGCAAAGAAGTTCGGCACCGCCGATGTCGACTACATCTACGATCAGCCGCCGGCGCAGCTGTTTCACGACCTTATGCCGCGGTATGTCACCACGCAGATCCTGCATGCGGTACTGGAATCGATCGCTGCGGAGCACGCAGCGCGTATGACCGCCACGGACGCGGCCACGAAAAACGCGGGAGACCTGATCGACCGGTTGTCGTTAACGATGAATCGTGTGCGTCAGGCCGCGATCACCAAAGAAATCATTGAGATTGTGAGCGGAGCGGCGGCCATTTAGGCGCTCCCAAGAAGAGAGTTATGGCAGAGACACAAAATATTGGAAGAGTCGTCGCGATCAGCGGCCCCGCCGTTGACGTGCAGTTCGATGAAGCACACATGCCTCCGATCTTTGAAGCGCTGGTGATCAACAGCGAGGGGTTCGACACTCCGTCGCCGATCAACGTGACCGTCGAGGTGCAGCAGCATTTGGGCGAAGGGCGTGTGCGCTGCATCGCGATGGAAGCCACCGAGGGCATGGTACGCGGCATGAAGGCCGTGGACACTGGCGCGGGCATTACCGTGCCGGTAGGCCGCGCCACGCTGGGCCGCGTGCTGAACGTTCTTGGGCAGCCCGTGGATGAACTCGGGCCGGTGAATGCGACGGAGCATCGTCCCATCCATCGCCAGGCACCCGCCTTTGACGAGCAGTCTACCTCCGAGGAGATGTTTGAGACCGGCGTCAAGGTCATCGACCTGATCCAGCCCTTTTTGAAGGGCGGAAAGATCGGTCTGTTTGGCGGCGCCGGCGTAGGTAAAACGGTCGTCATTCAGGAGTTGATCAACAACGTCGCCACCAAGCACGGTGGCTACTCGGTATTCGCCGGGGTGGGCGAGCGGACGCGTGAGGGCAACGATCTCTGGCATGAGTTTCAGGAGTCGGGCGTCATCGATCTCAAGGATCTGCCGAAGTCCAAGGCCGCACTGATCTACGGCCAGATGACCGAGCCCCCAGGGGCGCGTCTGCGCGTCGCGCTGACCGGCCTTACCGTGGCCGAGTACTTCCGCGACGAAGAGCACGCCGACACGCTGCTGTTTATTGAC
>CAXTFS010000054.1:0-6522 GCA_964243395.1 uncultured Acidobacteriaceae bacterium
CGGCAACGCAGCTGTTCGTCGTGCCGAGATCGATTCCGATAATCTTTGCCATTTGCCCCTGCTCCTTTGTGCCGCACCTGCTGGTGCGGCACCTTTGCGGCTCCGCCGCGAGATCCTTGACCCTTCCCACTCTCGCATGTGAGTGAGTTACTGTCAACCAATATGATGCGCGGATCAGCTACCGGTTGCAGCATAGTGCATCGAAAGTCCCGCAGGGCTACCCGCACCTCGGAACACCGAAGGAGGTAGTCTAGAAAATGGCCCCAGCGGGCCCTCTATTCGTCATGAGCCTCACGCACATCAACGTCCGCGGCGCGCGCCAGCACAACCTGCGCGACATCTCCGTCTCCATTCCTCGCAACTCGCTGACGGTGGTCACCGGCCTCTCGGGCTCCGGGAAGAGCTCGCTCGCGTTCGACACGATCTACGCTGAGGGGCAGCGGCGCTACGTCGAGACCCTCTCGGCCTACGCGCGGCAGTTTCTGGACCAGATGGAGCGCCCGGACGTCGATTCGATCGACGGTCTAAGCCCGGCGATCTCGATCGAGCAGAAAACGACCTCCCGCTCACCCCGTTCCACGGTGGGCACCATCACCGAGATCTACGACTATCTGCGCCTGCTGTGGGCCTCCGTGGGGCAGCCGCACTGCCCCAACTGCCATCGGCCCATCTCCCGGCAATCCGCAGACCAGATCGTTGCGCAGATCGTTGAACGCAACCAGACCGAGTCACCCGGGGAGCGCGTCACGGTACTGGCGCCGATAGTGCGCGGTCGCAAGGGGGAGTTCCGCGAGGAGTTGGAGGCGCTCGACCGCAAGGGCTACCGCGTCCGCATCGACGGCGAAATGACCGAGGTCGAAGAGGGGATGCGGCTGGAAAAGCGCAAGAACCACACCATCGAGGCCGTCGTCGACCGCATCATCCTGAAGCCCTTGCCTGAACCGGACAGCGAAGGCAGGCCGCAGTTCGACACCAAGCGCCTGGCCGGGGCGGTCACGACCGCGCTGCAGCTGGCGAACGGCCTTGTGCTGATGGGCCTGCAGCCCTCCGGGGGCGACTACAACGAAACGCTGTTTTCGTCGTCGATGGCCTGCCCGGACTGCGGCATCAACGTCCCGAAACTGGAGCCGCGCTCCTTCTCATTCAACTCCAACTACGGCGCCTGCCCGGAGTGTCACGGTCTGGGGTCGATCTTCGACTTCGATCCCGCCAAGATCATCAGCGACTGGTCGAAACCCCTGCTGGACGGTGCTCTCGGGCCAGGCTCAACCTCCCAGTATCTCCAGCGTGCAGTGAAGCTTGCAGGGGATAAGTTCAAGATCAACCTGAAGCTCCCGTTCGAGGACCTCGAGAAGGTGCAACAGGACCTGCTGCTGCACGGCCCACCCCGGACGGAGGGTGCGCGGATCGGCTTCTATGGTGTTCTGCGCTTTCTGCGCGACAACATGGAGGAGTCCAAGTCCGAGGCCTATCGCGAGTACATGATGGGTTTCATGTCGGCGACCACCTGCTCCCGCTGCCACGGCCGGCGGCTGCGGCCGGAGTCGCTGGCCGTCACTCTCCCGATTACCGCCGCCGCGCTGCATCCGCCCGTGGGAAAGGAAGACCTGGACACCGAGCCGGTGGAGAGCCCCTCGGCGCGCCGCGACGTCTCGATCGCCGAGTTCACGGGCTTATCGCTCGAGTCGGCCCTCGAAGGCGCGCGGTCCATGCAGTTCGCAGGGCGCGATCGCCTGATCGCCGACCGTCTACAGCACGAGGTGATCGAGCGCCTGCAATTTTTGAACGCGGTGGGCCTCGGCTACCTGTCGCTGGATCGGAGTGCCTCCACGCTCTCCGGCGGCGAGGGTCAGCGCATCCGCCTGGCCACCCAGATCGGCTCCCGCCTGCGGGGTGTGCTGTACGTGCTGGATGAGCCCTCCATCGGCCTGCATCAGCGGGACAACCAGCGGCTGATCCGGGCGCTGGAGGATCTGCGCAATCTTGGCAACACGGTGCTGGTCGTCGAGCACGACGAGGACACCATCCGCAAGGCCGACTATGTCCTCGATCTGGGCCCGGGCGCGGGCAAGAACGGGGGCTACCTAATGGCCTCGGGGACCCCGGCCGAGATCATGGCGAACCCGGACTCGGTTACAGGCAAATACCTGTCGGGAGCGATCGATATCGTCACCCGGCCGACTCCGGACAAGGCGCCTCGTGCGCTTACGGGTCGCTGGCTCTCGATCGAAGACGCCTCCGAGCACAATCTGCAGCACGTCACCGCACACTTTCCAATAGGCGTGATGACGGTCGTTACGGGTGTCTCCGGCTCAGGCAAATCAACGTTGGTGAACGATATCCTGTACCGCGCGCTGGCCAAGGAGCTCTATGGCTCGCGAGAGGAACCGGGCGCCCACAAGGCCGTTCACGGCGCTGATCAGTTCGACAAGGTGATCCAGATCGACCAGTCGCCCATCGGCCGCACACCGCGGTCGAACCCGGCCACCTACACGGGTGTCTTCACCGCAATCCGCGATTTGTTTGCGATGCTTCCGGAGAGCCGCGAGCGAGGCTACAAGGCAGGGCGATTCTCCTTCAATGTCCAGGGCGGCCGCTGCGAGGCCTGCCAGGGCGAGGGTCAGCGCCGCATCGAGATGAACTTCCTGCCCGATGTATACGTGCTATGCGAGGTCTGCAACGGCCGGCGCTACAACCAGGAAACCCTCGCCGTAAAGTTCAACGGCTACACCATAGCCGACATCCTCGATCTGCCGATTGAAGAGGCCGTGACCATCCTCAAGGACATCCCTGCCGTCCACCAGCGGCTTTCGACGCTGGTAGACGTGGGCCTTGGCTACATTCACCTGGGCCAGTCTGCAACGACCCTGAGTGGCGGTGAAGCGCAACGGATGAAGCTGGCCAAGGAACTCAGCAATCGCCAGACGGGGCGCACCCTCTATCTACTCGATGAGCCGACCACAGGCCTCCACTTCGATGATGTTCGTCGCCTGCTGGAGGTGCTGCACCGCCTTACGGACCTGGGTAACACCGTCATGATCATCGAACATAACCTCGACATCATTCGCAACGCCGACTACGTGGTCGATATGGGGCCGGAGGGTGGATCGGGCGGCGGCCGCATCGTTGCCCAGGGACCGCCGGAGCTCATCGCGCACGCGCCCGGCTCGCACACCGGCGAGTTTCTGGCGCGGTACTACGATCCGGGATCGCTGGCCAGCATGACCGCCCAGTTGCCGCCGGTCGAGCTGCCGGACCTCGCCAAGAAGGCACCCAAGCCCAAGTGGGTCGCGCCGGCGAAGAAGATGGGCGTTCCGACGGCCTCCAAGACGCGGCCCGCCGAAGGCCGCGTGCCTACCAAGCGCGCCGCGAAGCGAACCTCTGCCGCCGGTGCAAACGCATGAGCGGCCTTCCCCTGCCGGAACCGGCGGCACCGGACGAGGCGCTCGATATTCAGCACGACCCGTTCCCGGGCGAGGATCACGGAGAATCGCGGCGCATTCCACACCTGGGCCACGCCCTCCTGTTTCTCTCGCTGACATGTACGGCTTTTTTCCTGTGCCTGATCCTGGCGGCAGCTTTTTTGCGCAGCCACGCGCAGGATCGCGACTCGCTCGACGCTGCGGTCTCACTCGCGGCAGAAGCGGCGACGTATGTCATCACTCTGGCGGCGGCGTACAAGATCTTTCCGTTGATCTGGAAGCGATCCTTTCTGGCCGGCATCCACTGGAACGGCCTGGCCGCGCGCCGGTATGCAACGCGCCTGGTTTCAGCGGGCATTTTGTTGAGCTTCCTTGCCCAGTTTGGCGAGCGGTTCGTGAAGGAACCGAGCAGCTCCGAGATCGAGAAGTTTATGCGGACCACCGGCGGGGCCTGGAGCGTGATGCTCATGGGCACGCTGCTGGCGCCGTTAATGGAGGAGATCGCCTTCCGTGGCTTTCTTCTGCCGGCGCTGGCCACCGCCTACGACTGGCTCAGCATGGAAAGAACCCCCGCCGGGATCCGTCGCTGGACTACAACCAGTGACAACTCGATGGCGGGCTTGCTCTTTGGCGGAATCTTTTCCAGCCTGCTGTTTGCCTTCGTGCATGCTCCGCAGCTGCACTACGCCTGGGGACCGGTCGGGCTGCTGTTTGGCGTCAGTCTGGTCTTCGCTGTTGTTCGCGTTCGCACGCATTCGGTGGCGTGCTCAACGGTCGTGCACCTGACCTACAATCTGACCATCTTCATCGCTGCCTTGATAGTCACCGGCGGCTTCCGGCATCTGGAACGGTTGCAGACGTAGAAATTTCACTCGATTCGAGCGGCAGTTCTGCCCTACAATCGCTGAGAGCAGTAGACGAGGTTTCGTATGGCAGAGATTCGCGTATGCCCGAAGTGCCAATCCGAAAACATCTTTCGGTCTCGTCGCCGCACCCTTGAGTACCTGCTTCCCTTTTTCCGGCCATACCGCTGCTACAGCTGCGAACGCCGTTTCATGATGGTGAGCCGCGCCGGTTCGGAAGCACAGCGTATCCGGCTTGAGAACCGCCATGCCTCCGGCAAGAACGTTACCTAGCTTCCCTGCCCCACGGCTGTTGTGAGCGCATCAGGTCCTCTACACTGGTAGGACATGATTCCCACCCTGCAATGGACGCCCGAAGGCGTCAGTTTCCTCGATCAAACCAAGCTCCCCACGGAAGAGACCTACGTTCTGGCCCGCGACTATCGTGAGGTCGCCGCAGCCATTCGCGACATGATCGTGCGCGGTGCCCCGGCGATCGGGGTCTCCGGCGCCATGGGCGTCGCGCTCGGCATCCAGGGCAGCCAGGCGAACAGCTTCCCCGATCTGGACGCGGAGGTCGAAACGATCTGCGCGACGCTCGCTGCCACGCGGCCCACCGCAGTCAACCTGTTCTGGGGCATCGGGCAGGTTCGTGATCTCTACAACCAGCTGGCCGCGCGCGGCACGTCGATCCCGGAGATCAAGCGAGCCGTGGTGGCGCTGGCCGAGCGGCTCTACGACGAGGACATCGCCGCCTGCAAGGCGATGGGTGCCTTCGGTGCCGAGCTCCTCCCGCAAAAGGGCACGGTGCTGACACACTGTAACGCCGGCGCACTTGCGACCTGCGGCTACGGCACGGCGCTTGGCGTCATTCGTGGCGCCGTCGAGCGCGGCCACAAGCTCGACGTGCTTGCCGATGAGACCCGGCCCTTTCTGCAGGGTGCCCGCCTGACCGCCTGGGAGCTGATGAAGGACGGCATCCCCACGACCGTCTTGTGCGACAACATGAGCGCCCACCTGATGAGCAAGGGACGTGTACAGGCCGTGGTCGTCGGCGCCGATCGCATCGCTGCCAACGGCGATACCGCCAACAAGATCGGCACGTATGGCGTTTCGATCCTCGCCAAGGAGCATGGCATTCCCTTTTATGTCGCAGCGCCCTGGTCCACGATCGATGTGCACACCGCAACGGGCGACGGCATCCCAATTGAGCAGCGCGACGCGCGCGAGGTCACCCACAGCAACGGGCGGCAGATGACCCCCGATGGAGTCGGGATAGAGAACCCCGCGTTCGATGTCACACCGGCCCGGTACATCACCGCGATCATCACCGAGCGGGGGATCCTGCGCGCACCCTTTGGCACAGCGATCCGCGAGATGGCCGAAGCGGAGCTGCCCAGCCTTCAAGGCGTCTAGACCACGGTCACTCCGGAGGAGATCGGTGGCCGGTCGGGCGTGATTGCGAACAAGAGAGTATGGTCAAAGGTACCCATAAAAAGGTTGACCTGTCGCCGATGTGGGCCGTGCTGCGAAAGCAGCGCTGCAACACACGTACACCCCGGCCTGATCTGCGTCGGGCTCGAGCTCACGTAGCACTCACCCAGCAAGATCGGAATGCACATGCGCTCAGCACAGGTTCATAAAGCAATTACGCAGGGCAACACACGGTTTGAGATCTGCCAACTGGTGTCCAAGGGCGTTCGCATCACCCACAAGGGCGGGACGCGGATGGAAGACTCCATTGGAACCGTTCTCGGAAGCCTGGGTTCCTACCCTGCGGCTTCGCGCAGACCGCCGCTTTCGGCAAGCGAAGCCTTGGCGGCGCTAAAACTGCACTAGTTCCAGGGAACATCGTTTTGTAAAGGAGCACCGGGTGACGCGCATGCAAGCGTCGTCCGGTGCTTTCGCGTTTGGCCGGCCGTCAGGCTGGATGTGTCTCCAGGCCGGGAGCCATAGGATCGGCTTTCAGGAACGCCGCGATCTCGTCAAGCGCCCCCTTTGCCTCGGGAATGGGCATAGCCGGCCAGACATGCAGCATCTCCGGGTAGGTGAGCACCGTCAGCTGTCCTGGCTGCTCCCGCATCCGGTCCCTAAGCCGCGTAGCGTCGGCGTAAAGCAGATCGTGTGTGCCGGCCAGGACCAGCATCGGCGGCAAACCCTGCAGGTCACCGAACAGAGGACTTACCCGCGGATCTTGCGGGGAGAGCGGTCCTGCATACCACCTGCCCTGTTCACGCAGCCCGGGTCGCGCCAGCATC